>CAZVUJ010000043.1:0-6743 GCA_964630135.1 uncultured Pseudomonadales bacterium
AACCTCCCGTTTCCAAAAACTGTCCGCCAAACAAAAGAAACCACCCTATACCAATAGTTAGTATTTTTTACGAGTACCAAGCAACTTGAGGTGCTGGACACACCCGAATTCACAAATTATAATGAGCGACGCCTGTATGCCTATGCCAGATACCATCAACGCCTCTATTACTAAAAGCGATTTGATTGAGTTTGAAGCCACAATCAAGAAAGTGGTGGATGACGCCAAAAATAGCGGTGTCCAAAAAGAATATCTACAACTACTGGAGCGAATTGTCGATGCCCTCACTGACATCCGCTTGATCGTGGAATTTGACCACGAACAACGCCTGAGAGCTTTGGAAGAATATATCCAATCACACTTCTAAGGTATAATCGGCTTAAGCGATTTATTTTCCCCTCAAGTAGTAAAGCGCTTAGAAAAGCATCCTCATGGCTCTACATCTTTCTACCATTAGAAAAAAATATTTGGCCTTCATGCAAGAGAGGGGCCATGTTGTTATTCCTTCGGCACCAATTGTGCCTCAGGACGATCCCACCACTCTGTTTACTGGCTCAGGCATGCAGCCCATGCTGCCCTACCTCCTTGGTACACCTCACCCTCAAGGAAACAAAATTGCCGACAGTCAAAAATGTTTTCGCAGTGAAGATATCGAAGAAGTGGGTGACAATCGCCACACCACTTTTTTTGAAATGCTGGGCAATTGGTCACTTGGTAATTATTGGAAGAAAGATCAACTCACTTGGTTTTTTACTTTCCTAGTTGATTATTTACATCTCGATCCTCATAACATCTTCGTCAGTGTTTTTGCTGGTGACACTGACAACAACATTCCACAGGATGATGAAGCGGTAAAAATCTGGCAGGAACTCTTCGCTGCTAAACATATTTTAGCCCAGGTAATTAATGTAGGCTCAGAAGCTCGTGCTGCTGAAGTGGGGATGCAGGGTGGGAGAATTTTTTACTATGATGCCAAGAAAAATTGGTGGAGCCGAGCCGGCACTCCAAGTAATATGCCATCAGGGGAGCCAGGTGGACCAGACTCTGAAGTATTCTATCAATTCACTCAGGTAAAACATGATGCTAATTATGGCCAACATTGCCACCCCAACTGCGATTGCGGCCGTTTTATCGAAATTGGCAATTCTGTTTTTATGGCTTACAAAAAAGAACCGAGTGGCTCGTTTAGCGACTTGCCTAACAAAAACATTGATTTTGGCGGTGGACTTGAACGGATTGCTGCAGCTGCAAATAATGATCCAGATATTTTTAAGATTGATGTTTTTGCAAGGATTATCAAAACCATTGAGCAGCACACGGGGTGCTCGTATGAAGATAAAAAAACTCAGAGAGCTTTTCGAGTCATCGCCGACCATATCCGCGCTGCTACTTTTATGATTAGTGACGGGTTGGTTCCGGGAAACAAAGCGCAAGGCTATTTCTTGCGTCGGCTCATTAGGCGAGCTGCTGTTAAAAGCAGACAACTAAAAGCTGGCTTGTCGCCTATTCCCTTGTTTCAAGAAATCGCTGAATCAGTCATTACCTATTACGAAGAGCAGTATTTTGATCGAAGCGAACTAAGCCAACTCACAGATCAGGTTTTAGAAAAAGAACTGAGCCAATTTGCGAAAACCTTAGATAAAGGCCTAAAAGAATTTGAGAAGGTGTCACTCGAAAACATTGACGGGCAATTTGCCTTTGATCTCTTTCAAACCTACGGCTTTCCCTTTGAAATAACCCAAGAATTGGCGCAACAAAAAGGTGTTGCCATCAATGCGGCACAGTATCAGGAAGCATCACAGCAACATAAAAACCAATCTCGAACCGCTTCTGCAGGCATGTTCAAAGGGGGCCTCGGAGAAGCTAATGAAGTGACGGTTAAATACCACACCGCCACTCACCTGCTTCACCAGGCATTACGCCTCACGTTGGGTGAAAACGTGCAGCAAATGGGCAGCAACATTACCAGTGAGCGCTTGCGCTTTGATTTTACCTATGCCTCAAAAGTCAGTCCGCACGATTTGAACCAGATTGAGACGCTGGTTAATCAAAAAATCAAAGAGAATCTACCTGTCCACCACACTACCGAAGATAAAAAAACCGCTATTGAATCGGGTGCCCTCGCCTTTTTTAAGGATAAATATTCAGATAAGGTAAGTGTTTACACCATTGGCAAAGATAGTGATAGCGACTGGTTTTCCAAAGAGTTATGCGGTGGCCCCCACGTTGTCTCGACGGGTGAGATTGGACCTGTTAGAATCATAAAAGAGAAGGCTGTGGGTGATGGTGTCAGGCGCATCTATATGGAACGCCTCTAACGTGGTGACCATGTTGGGTAATCCTGAAATACAAATGAATCACAGCCGTATATGTGGTTCTTATGGACTTGCCCAACCTACTCAGCAAAATGAGCTCCACTTCCCATCAGCAGTTTTTTTTGGCCATTGAGATTAGTCAAGGCGTCATTAAATCTGCTGCCTGGAGTGTGGATGCACACGCTGCTTCAATCGTTTCTTTTGGTATAGCGAAACCCTGGTCGAGCGACGCTGACAACCAGTCCCTGCTTGAAGCAATTGATGACAGCATTAGCGGTGCCCTGGCATCCATCCCTCAGGAAATAAATCAAGTTATCTTTGGCCTACCAGAACTGTGGATCAATGACGACAGCATTACCGATAAACACAAAGAAATACTGAAATATATTTGCCAGAAATTGGCACTCAAGCCCATTGGCTTTGTGTCTACCGCCGAAGCGATCGTCAATCACTACCGCGACTTGGAAGGTGGTCCGCTCTCGTGTGTTCTGGTTAACATCGGTGCCAAAGAAGTGCTGGTCAATCTGGTCAAACTGGGCGTGATTGACGAAACACAAGTGGTTGGCCGCTCGAGCACCATTACCTCAGACGTTGAGGAGGCCTTAGCCCGATTTCCCCAAGGAGAAACCCTGCCGGCGCGCATGATTCTGTATGACGGTGACAGTAATATGGAATCACTAAAACAAAACTTGATTGCCTATGACTGGACAACGCATTTGCCTTTTTTGCATATCCCTAAAGTTGAAGTCCTCGAAGAATCTTTTACCGTCAAAGCCGTCGCCCTTTCAGGCGGAGCTGAGGTGGCAAAATCATTGGGATTGCTCGGCACGGCTGAGGCAAAAACCCACACCCTGCCTCAATCCTCTCCCCAACCGACAGCGGTACATCGGGCAGAAACATCCAGAGGAGCACAAGCCTTCGCCCACGAACTCGGCTTTAAAACGGTCCAAACAAGCATCGAACCAGAGGATGACGGCGAGGATACAGCACCGGAACACCAGAATGTGGTGCCGATGACCCCAGTGCCATCATCGGTGCCACCCAAGAGCAGTAAACGCTTGCCCGCCCTACCCCCCTTCTCTCTACCTCGATTTTCTTTGCCGAAATTTCACCACAAGAAACCTGCCGTTGGGTCTTCGCGCTCAAAGAAGCCGATTTTCTTAGTAGCCCTAGTGCTCATACTTGTCGCTGCCGGCAGCGCGCTGGCGTATGGCTATTACACCCTGCCCAAAGCTGAATTAAATGTCTATTTTTCCCTGGAGCCACTACAAAAAGAACTCGCCTTTACTCTGGATACGCAAGCAACCAGCCTCGATGTTGCCGGCGGAAAGGTGCCTGCGACCAAACAACCAATTGAAGTCTCCCAGAGCGCGCAAAAACTGACTTCGGGCATCAAAACCATTGGTGAGCGGGCCAAAGGAACCATTACCCTGGCTAACTATACCAATGCCAGCAAAAACTTTCCTAAAGGCACGGTTATCCGTACCAACTCGATTCAATTCACGCTTAATGACGAAGTCACGGTCGCTTCTTCCTCATCTCAGGTAGATGCTAATTTGCAGTTAAACATTAAACCCGGTGAAACCGAAGTAGCTATAACTGCCGGGACAATCGGCACCGAATCCAACTTACCTAAAGACACTGTCTTTAGAGTGGCCAACTTTGCTCAAACTGATTACTTAGCCAAAGCAAAAACGGATATAAGTGGCGGTAGTTCTCAACAAGTGCAGGTTGTCGCCACCGAGGATCTTGAGGCCCTCAAAGAGGAAGTGACTGAGGCCCTCACCAAAGAAGCCCAAGAAAAAGCTCAACAACAAAGTGAAGAACAAACTGCTATTGTGGACGACACGATTAAAGTCATCCGGGAAGAATTTAGTGCTGAAGTCGGCGATGAAGCAGATAACTTGACCCTTACTATGACCGCCTCAAAGGATGCCTATCTCTATAAGTTGGCCGATGTCACCCTGCTGGCGCAAGAACAACTGCAACAAACCGTGCCCGAAAATTTTGTGGTGAGGCCCGATGCTACCCAAGTGAGTGTGCTAGAGTCAACCGTAAATGAGGCTGGCGTCACTACCGTCAAAGCAATGGTGACGTTGCAACTGTTTCCCAAACTTGATGTCAACACCATCAAACAATCGCTTATCGGCAAAAAACCTGAAACCCTCGAAGCTTCACTGCGCTCACTACCCCATTACGTTAACCATGAACTCAGCCAGTCTCCTCAGCTGCCGGCGTTTCTCAACACGCTACCTAAGAAAACAGAGAACCTGACTATCAAACTTAAATCAGAGCTCTAAGCATTAACAAATCTCCAATCAAGTAACTACTTGCAAAGCACATTCATTCCAGGCTATGCTCATAGTATATGTGGCGACAACCCAAATTTACTCCCTATCGCTATGTGAAGCACCTTCAAGGCGTTGAAGTTACTCCTCATCTCAAGCAGCGCAGCCGGATTCGCCGCCTTGCCCCAACCGTGCTTATTACCGTGGGCAGTTTGCTGTTGGCTAATGTTGCCTGGCCTATTATTTCTTACCAACTAGCTGTTTCACCCAGTTTACAACAAGAGGAGCTCTTTTCACCTCTGGCCCGCGCGCCTCAAACTCATCTAGGAACTGGCCAGGCCGATGATATTCGAGTCCTCGCGGCACCCGAGCTTATTGATGTGGAACTCGACTTTTCTAATCCGCGCAATTGGTTCCCTCAGGCGGGTTACGAAACGCATGAGCAGGCAAAGAGCTATTATGTGCATATTCCCAAATTAGATGTGAGAAGCGCGCAGGTAATAGTTGGCGGTGAAGACTTGAATCAGTCACTCATTCAGTATCCCGGCACTGCTCTGCCCGGTCAAGCCGGTTCCCCGGTCATTTTTGGGCATTCGGTGCTACGCACCTTTTATAATCCCAAATTCTCTAATCCACACCGCTACGTCAGCATATTCTCGAAAATCATGACACTGGAAAAGGGCGATGAAATTCTGGTTGATTATGACGGGGTTTCGTATACCTATGAAGTCAGGGATAAAATTGAGGTCAAACCGGAAGATATCTCAATCCTTGAACAACGATTTAATAACCGGGAGCTAAAACTGATTACCTGCGTGCCTGAGGGCACTTACTTGCGCCGGGGTGTGGTTATCGCTCAATTGGTTGATTTAAACGCGACACTCTAGTTTAAGGCAGGGTTGGTATAATGCAGCATTAGTTGGTTACTTGATTTGAAATGTGTTGTGTATGGTGGTATTGGGCATCGACTATGGTTTACTGCACTGTGGAATAGCCCTGGGTATTGAGGGTTTGGCCGAGCCAGTCGCCACCGTAGCTACTAAAAACGTCATCAGTCATCTTGAGCAACTTGTCGGAGTATATAAACCGCAAACGATTGTGCTGGGCATATCCGAAGGGGAAATGGCCAAAAAAACGAGAGCGTTTGCCCAAGACTTGGAAAGTCGCTTTGCCATTCCTCTGGTGTTTCAAGACGAAACCCTAACCAGTCAAGAAGTCCGGCAAGAAGCAGCACGCTTGGGCATGAAGCGCTCCAAACGCGAAGCCAAAATTGACCATTTAGTGGCCGCCAGAATTCTTCAAGACTATCTGGATACGATTTAGGCATAGCCACAGAACCTTAAAACCTGTTAGTATCTAGTTTCAAGACCCGTATGCAGCCGAACAAATCTCCCAAACCACTAGTTGCCGCGTTGATCCTGATGCTCAGCTTAGCCTGCGTTGCGGGAATGAGTGCGCTACTGACATTGAGGTGGCTAGGCAAACCCGCCAACTCTCAAGATGCTTCACCTCAGCCATTTCTCATAACGAAAGGCCAATCCATTTCCGCCATCGGCACCAATCTAGTCAACGCCAGGTTGATTCGCTCACCGCTGATGTTTAAATTTGTAGTCTGGAGAGAAGGCTTGGCCAACAAAATCCAGGCTGGCAAATACGAAATTCCGCCCAGCGCCACCACGCAGGAAATTGCCGGGCTTTTGCAAAATGGCAAACTCGAAGAATTCTGGGTGACTATTCTTGAAGGCTGGCGCCGAGAAGAAGTGGGCGGGGCTTTTGAAAAAGCATTTAGCGAGCAGGGGCTACCTTTTGATCTCCAACTGTTTTTAACTTCAACCAAATCTCTTGAAGTCACCCTATTCCCCGATACCTATCTTATACCTCTTGATGCTAATGAAGCGTTTGTTAAATCCCTGCTCACCAACACCTTTGACAAAAAAATCGCCAGTCTGGAAGCCGATTTCGCTGCCAGCACCAGATCACCCGAAGAAATCCTGACTATGGCATCGCTGATTGAGCGCGAGGCCAGAATTGATACAAGCCGTCAAATGGTGTCGGGAATCTTGTGGAAGCGCCTGGATAATTCCTGGCCACTGCAGGTGGATGCGACGCTGCAATATATCAAAGGTAACCAAACGGATTG
>CAZVUJ010000044.1:0-6483 GCA_964630135.1 uncultured Pseudomonadales bacterium
GGCCAGTTTGTCGCTAATATCCGCAATTTGGGTTTGGTTTTTAAGGTTTGGCATATGCTTCTTCTGGTCCTTAGTTGTATAAAGTAACTAATAAAAAACCCGCTCATGACGGGTGACTTCAGTGGGGTGCCGCTTTCGTTTTCTTAAGCAACACTTAAACTTGAAGTTTGTTCCTACGCTGGATATTTAAGAAGTTGCCTTCACCAAGCGGTCATGAGAACAACACGTAGTTTACTTGCCCAGTAGCAGAAAAGCAAGCATATAATCCCGAAAAATGCTAATTGGCTCGTAGTGCCTCGATAAAATCACTTAGCCTTGACCATGCCTCATCACCTGTCATTACCCGTTTGACAAATTTGTTAAAGTCAAATACATCGACGTCCCCATCGTTGTCCAGATCCCAATCTTCTGGTTCATCACCTGAAGTGGGGGTAGGACCTTGGGTAGGGGTTGGACCAGCTGTGGGGGTGGGTGCAAACGTGCCGTCATACGTCCATACAGAAAAATCTATGTCGCCGCGTTTAATAAGGGAAACAACCTTGTCAGTTTTATATTGTTTGATGATGGTTCCGTTGAGCTCTTCTTCAATCATGTCTTTAAGTACTCCAGGATCAGTTTCTGTTTTATTCCACCTAATAAATTTAGGTGCTGTATTCATCACCAATAACTTGGCATTATCCCTGAGTGACCAGTCAACACTACCTCCGGGATTGAGGATGAAAATATTTTCTGAGTTTCTCACAAGAAGGCTATTGGCATTCTCGGATTTATGACTTCTCACGGAAACATTTTTAGCATTTCTGATCTCGGTCATGAAGCCTTCTCGTTCACTATCTTGTTCCCCGTGTCCGTCTTCGGGGTTAAGGCCGTACATAATCAATGGTTGAGTAGTGCCATCGACTAAAATAGCTCGATGCTCTTTGCTCCAGCGAGGACAATTGCTTGAGGATGCATCAGCTCCCCACATCCGGCCGCCGCCATTACCGGAATACCAAAGCCAAGAGTTATTCGTTCCCCAGCCTGGACCGTTTCTGCAGCCATTATTGCTTGCATCAGCCGCTGGATAGTTGCCGGTCTTACGTGTTGCGTAGATGACAGATTTCTTGCCCACCATCCAGTGGAGATTATTAAATTTGTTATTTGTTTTACTTTGGTCGGTCAGGAGCTGCATGAATGCCACAACCGTTTCTCCCTGAGCGTCATTAACAGTCTTAACCATGTCGGTAATGGCCGATGGTTGCCACTGAGGGTGGGTTTGGAGAATAGATAAGGCGGGTTGTATGCCCATCATTTTGGTATGCCGCTGCAGGGTAAGAGTGCTTTTGATAGGATATTTGCCTTTGGGAAAGAACAGCGTGTGGATGTCAGATCGATTGATGAGGGCGCTAATCTGATTGGCATAGTCGGGGGAGTTGTTGGTCACGTTGGTGAGAGGGGTGATGCCTTCGGTGGCTACATTCACCACACCACTAGTGGGATTTTTGGCCAGATCTATGAGCACATCAGGGCTAGGCAACAAACTATCAGGGATACCGTGATTCATTTTAAGTTGATAAGCATTGGGAGGAGAAACGTTCGTGGTTTGGAATGTGTTGGCGGCGACATAATCTTCATTTCTGGTTTCCACACCATCAACCAGTTTGTAGCCAATGTCGGGCATGGTATTGGCAAAGATGCCAATTTTGGACCAACCATTGCCATTACCCTCATAGGTTTTGGAGCCCGCAACCACCAGTTTTGAGGCATTTTTAACGTAGACATTGACAGCTGCTATCTGCTTGTCTAAAGGCGTTCGGATGGCTGCTTGATTGGAATTATTAGACCGGAATTCGATGGTGCCATCGTTAAGAGAAAACGAGCCCACATGATTGGTGTTGTTGGTGCTATATCCTATCCCTTCCACTTCACCAACTGCGGGAGCAGATTCTTTGATGATATGAAAGCCACTCATGCTGACCGGAGGACCTTGAGGACTGGTAAATGCTAGGATTTCCTGGTCTATGAGAGTGACGTTAGTATAGGCACCCCAAGATCCGGTGCTGTTGTACGCACCATATTTGCCCCCGGTAACACTTAAATCCTGGACAAAAGCATTGGTGCCGACCGTGCCCCAATAACCCGCAAACGCGCCAGTGGCTACGATTTCAATATTGGAAACTTCATTATGTTGGTTTCCGCTAATTCTGACACCTATAGCATCAGGGTTACTATTGCCAATCACAAACTTTAGGTTGCGCAAGACCGCAGCATATAAAACGCCACCACCACCGTCGGTCAAATTGACGTCATTAAGCTGTTGATTGTAAGGAGGTGTGCAACCATCTGGTCCTTCTTGATTTTCGCGGGTACCAGTGCATGCCCACATATGGATCATGGCTTTTTTATTCTCGGCGCGACTATCATTTGCCCCATTGCCGTCATTGAAGGAATTGGGAGCCAGCACAATCGTAGGTAATTCAGTGCCAGCAGTAGAACCCACCAATTGATAGTTAATTTGGTTCTTTTTCCCGCGGTCTTTAAGAGCTACGAGCGTACTGCTGATTTTGTAGGTTCCGGGAGGAAAATAGGTAATAAGATTATCTTTATAGGCTTTATCCATGGTTTTTTGAATAGTTTGGGTGCAGTCAGTGGAACCATCTGATTTACAGTTAGTGCCAAATTCAGGATCAAGAATACTTAATAATCCGGCAGTTTTTAGTTCCGCATTCGTGGGTTGGGCATGAGCGCTCCCTGGGCTGGAGAGAAACGATGCAAGACCAAATAAAAGCAGAAGTGTGCACGCAAAACGATGAGGTTGAACAGAAGCGGACATCATATAATTAAGCTTGAATGAAGTGTTGGGTGTTGTCAAGAGAAATTACAGGTCCTTAATGTAATCAGACATCATTCGTTGCTATCAACAAATGAGTCAGTGGCGGAGACAGAAGCGGCTTTTTCGGGAATCAATTTGTACTTGGCATATTCAGGTGTGAAGCGGGCCACAAAAGCATCGCGTGCTTCGCCTTTGAGGTGGGGGATAAAGGGCCTGAATGTATCCAGCGCCTCCTTATCTTTGTTAAAGGTAAACAATAATTTATTGACATAGTTATGCAAATCTTCGGCAAAGGAAATATTCAAAATTTTAAAATTCTTGATGTTGCCAGCGCTCGAGCGGGCCACAAAATAGCCAAGTTTACACAATGATTGCAAAAAACCTTTTTGGTAGGCGCCGGTGTCCACAATTTTGTCTAAGGTCAGCGAGAGCTGATAGCGATTCCAGGGAGTGGTGTGGATAAATTTGGTTAAACGGCGGGTAGTAATGATAAAAATTGATTTACGCCAAAGGATTGCTACCCACCACATGCCGATTAACCCAAAAGCCAGGCTTAGTCCCAGGGTGATCAGTGCAAACGAATTGGCCAAGGTCATTGAGAAAGAAGCAATGACTTGACTAGCAATAAAAAAACTCATGAAAGCAAGAATAAGTGCTCCCAAGCCAACGGCTATTTGGCGTAGCGTAAGCATGATCTTGCCTTCGCGGGTGGCAAAGAGAATCACCTCATCGGTGTGTTGGCCAGGGAATTCGATGTCTTTGTAGGGATAGACAAATTCCTGAGATCGAAAGATTGTGTCAGACATACAGCTTTATTGTAGGGCACTGCTTCAGAGGGTCAAGATTATGACCATAGCTGTTTTGCAAAAGGCATTATTGTTCGATCCCGCTAAGGGCGGGGGAGAACTCCTGGATGTGAAAGATGTAAACTTCTCGTTTCACCAAGTCAGACTTGGTTTTACTCGAAGAATAGTGAACCAAGGCCAATCACCATGACAATGAAATAAAGCAGGTTACGCTATTTGATAGTCACTCAAGTCCACTTTGATCCCGGGGCTCATGGTGGCTGAAAGGGTCATCTTTTTGATTTGTTTGGGGCCGACCATTTTGATGAGATGCTCAATATTGGCAATCAGTTCTTGAGCTGGCTGATTGACTTTACCCACCGTCACATGGATGAGCGGCGCTTTGCGCTCGGATTTGATAGCTACCGATCCAGCTTCGAGTTCTTTTTTGCGCTTGTCCACGTCTTCGGTGACTGTTTTATTTTTAGGATTGGGCATTAAGCCCTTGGGACCCAAGATTTTAGCGGCACGAGCCACTTTGGGCATCATGGCAGGAGTGGTAATAAGCACATCGAAGTCGATGATGCCTTTGAGAATTGCCTCTAAAAGCTCGTCAGTTACCACTGCGACTCGTGTGGTTTTGCCAGTTGCATGAGGAAACTTGGTTTCAATATTGAGTTTTTCATCCCGCACGAGTGCGTCGACGCTCACGGTACCAACAAACGTTGAATATGAGGTTTTTTGGAGCAATTCAATAGCTTTGGCGAGTTTGAAGGTTTTGGTGCGGTCAACCAAGCCTTTAACTTGCTTATAGGTATGGGATCGGCCTTGGGTGGCTTTTGTCGCTTCTTTTTTGGCCGCTTTTTCACTTTGCTCACTGGATGCGTCGCTTCCCGGCTCGATGGACATGTCGACGGTTTTGATTTTAGATGAACCCATACGGTCTCCTTTCAGGAGAAATTTCTAATTAACCTAATTGGTCTAATGTCTACATTATTTGGCTATATTAGTCGTTAGATCAATTTATTAGTTTTAGATTGGGGGAGAGTGTGCATTCAAAACCAACTACTTACTACTTAAGTAGCTTAATCATTAACTCTCCCGACATGAATAGTTTTTAAAGGTAACTAAGCTCCGGTGCAAACGAATTTCTATCGCAATGTTAAACGATCTTAATACCCATACTCTTGGCTGTGCCCTCAACCGAGCGCATGGCGGCTTGGAGATTGGTGGTGTTAAGATCGGGCATTTTTTCGGTGGCGACGGCTTCGAGTTGGGCTTTGGTCATGGTAGCAGCTTCGGCTTTGCCGGGGGTAGCGCCGCCTTTTTTGATATTTAGGGCAATTTTGATCATCTCTGAGACCGGAGGTAACTTAACCACAAAGGTGAAGGTCCGATCTTCATAAATAGTCACTTCAGCAGGCAGAATCTGGCCCCGCTTGTCTTTGGTTTTTTCGTTGTAGGCATTGCAAAACTCCATGATATTAACCCCATGGGGCCCCAATGCAGTTCCTACTGGTGGGGCAGGGTTGGCCGCTCCGGCAGATAAATTGAGTTTGAGAATCGTTTTGATTTTTTTTGCTTTGGCCATACAAACTTTCCGGCAAGATTCGATAACAAGAGGCTATTGTAGCAGAGGAATGCCTGGCTGTGAACTACCCAAGATTAACGATGTAATAAGATGGCACGGCTCTTAGAGCCAATCCGACAACAGGGAGCTCATGCCACCGATTTTATGCATGAGTGAATCAAACAGAGAATCGGTAGAGGTGTTGGAGTGACTGTTTTGGTTGGGGGTAGGAGTTGGCATAGGCGTGGTGGTGCCGTTTTCACCTTCTCCTTCAATATCTTCGCTATACGCATATTCGGTTTCTCGATTAAACCATTCTCGAGTTGAATGTCGTTCTCGCGTTCTCACATCAAGTTTGACCGGAGTTGGGGTGGGAGTGAGTTTGGTTGTGGGGGTGGGGGAGGGCTGCTTTGTGGGAGTGGGAGTTTTGGTGGGCTTTGGCGCACAATTGGTGAGGCACGGCTGATTTTGATCGAGCAGTGAGGAGGGCAACTCAACTTTAATGTCTTCTTTCAGCCAATCAAAAGAATCCAGATTATCTAAGTCAAGCGCGCTTACGCGAGAAAACAGTGTACCGGTTAATACAAGCGACATTACCAAAGGGGAAACTTTTTTCATACTGCTCCTTTAACACTACAAACTAAACATAGTTGCGGGCAGCACGACTATCAAGTAGAGATTGTTATAGCACACTTTTTTGGTAGGGAAAAGAATGAGTTATTTGGTGATGTTAATTAAAGGGTTGCGCGGTATGCGGGGAAAAGCGCAGCTGCACGAATCCTCATCCAGTTTTGCGGGGGCGGGGCAGTTTAAGTCACAGGCGTTCACTTCAGGTTCAGTCGGAATAACCGCTTCATCGCTCACTCCTAATACAGGGGTGTTGTGCGCCGCTTGAATTGAGAGCACTTCAAGCTGGTGTTGAGTCACCACCGACACACCCAGAATTGTAGCCAAGACAATCAAAGACAGGGAGAGGATGTTAAGTTGTTGATTGAGCTCAAGCTTGTTCCAGAAGCCGCGAAATTCTTTGACAATGGAGGGATGATGAGAATGTTGCATAGCGACCTTAGCGTAGTATGTAAACCTCTTTGCTGTCAAGCAGCGTTAAAGGATAAAAATAACTCACTGTTTAGGGAGTCGGCTCCAATTCATCTTCGATTATTTCAAGACTCAGCCCGAAGTTTTTAATGATAGAGAGAAAATCATAAATGTTTACTTTGCCGTCGAAATTGAAATCAGCCGGATAGAATTTTTGGTCAAAATGATGCTTGAACTGCACGATGTCTTGATAGTCTACGGTGTTATTAAAATCGACA
>CAZVUJ010000045.1:0-6470 GCA_964630135.1 uncultured Pseudomonadales bacterium
TCAAAAGAAGTTGAGATTACCTCATCCCGCCACCAGTCAGACTCGCATTCAGACCATCATTTTTCTTCAGCAAATTAGCACTTGGTTGTTTTAAGTGCTTGACAAGACTCAGGAAGATTTTTAGAATAGCAATTGGTTATCTGTGTTGCTAAGAGCACCTGCCCTTGTGTGGTAGAACTGCAGTCTAAGTTTCGTAACTGCTTATCATTAAAGTATTACTTCATTACGTCTTGCTTGCGCGCGACAGGTAATAAGGTATATTCATAAAGCTTGTATTAATCACTCATTAAGTATTTATTTAAAAAGGAGCACGGTCTATGGCACACATAAAAGTTAAGCCATCACAATTAAAACCCATGCCGGGATATGTCTTAGTTGAACCCCTGGCTAAACAAGCCCAAACCGACACCGGGATTTATTTGCCCGATTCTCACGATGAAAAACCACAGCAGGGAACCGTCTTATCAGTGGGCGCTGATTGGCAAACTGAACAAGGTGCAACTGTAAAAGCACCGGTCAAAAAAGGCGATATGGTTATCTATAAAAAATGGGGCGGCAATGAAGTGAAAATTGGCGAGATTGAATATCAATTTTTGAAGTTCGAAGATATTTTGGCCACGTATTAATTATATAAAGTCTTTGTAGCTTAAGGAGAACTATGGCAAAACAACTGTTGTTTAGCGATGACGCTCGACAAAAATTATTAATCGGAGTTAACAAACTGGCTAAGGCCGTGGTTACGACTCTAGGTCCTCGTGGCCGCAATGTAGCCCTCGACAAAAAATGGGGTGGCCCTAGTGTGGTACACGATGGCGTGTCAGTAGCTAAAGAAATTGACTTGCAAGACCCATATGAAAACATGGGCGCGCAAATGGTCAAACAAGCGGCTGACAAAACCAATGATGCTGCGGGTGACGGGACCACGACCGCTACCCTGCTGGCCCAGCAGATGGTGTCTACGGGCATGAAGCATATCACCGCTGGCGCTAATCCCATGCTGCTTAAAAAAGGTATTGATCGGGCCGTGGATGAGGTAATAGCTGAGCTCGCTCGGATCAAAAAAGATATTAAAGACACCGAATGGGAAAAAGTGGCCACCATCTCAGCTCAAAATGAAGCCATCGGTAGCAAAATTGCCCAGGCTCTCAAAAGAGTTGGTAAAGATGGCGTGGTGGAAGTCGAAGAAGGCAAAACCATGGATATCGAAATTGAGCACAAAGAAGGCATGGAGTTCGACAAAGGCTATTCTTCTCCTTACTTTGTCACTGATGCCGACAACATGGAAGCAGTCATCGATTCGCCCTACATTTTGATCACCGATCAGAAAGTTTCGGCGATTTCTGACTTGCTCCCCTTTTTGGAAAAACTCATCAAGGTGAGCAAAAACTTAGTCATCATTGCCGATGATATTGATGGCGAAGCGTTGGCAACACTGGTTGTCAACAAAATGCGCGGCGCTTTCAATGTACTGGCCGTCAAGGCTCCCGGATTTGGGGACCGGCGCAAAGCTATGCTGCAAGATATCGCCGTGCTCACGGGCGGCAGTTACATCAGCGATGAAACCGGTCGCAAGCTTGAATCAGTTGGTCTTGATGATTTGGGCCGAGCTGATTCGGTCCGCTCGAGCAAAGACTTGACCCGCATTGTGGGCGGCAAAGGCAACAAACAGGCAATCAATGCCCGCATTGCTCAGATCAAAACTGAGATCGAGCGCTCTGACAGCGATTTCGATAAAGAGAAATTGCAAGAACGTTTGGCCAAACTCAGCGGCGGCGTCGCTGTGATCAATGTTGGCGCGGCCACGGAGATTGAGCTTAAAGAATTACAAGAGCGGGTCAAAGACGCCGTGGGTGCCACCAAAGCCGCTATCGAAGAAGGTGTCGTTCCTGGGGGTGGAGTCGCTCTATTGCGGGCTTCTAAAAAGCTGGATGGCATCAAAGCCGAAACCGACGATGAAACGGTGGGTATTAAAATTGTCAAAGATGCCCTGGAGCAGCCGGTTCGCTGGTTAGCCAAAAACTCAGGCGAAGATGATGGTTGGGTAGCCCGCCAAATCTTGGCTGAGAAATCGGTTAACTACGGCTTCAATGCCCAAACCCTTAAATTCGGCGATATGCTCGAGATGGGTGTCTTGGACCCGGTCAAAGTGACTCGCTCGGCGCTCATCAACGCCGCCTCAGTGGCCAGCATGATTCTGACGACCGAATGTTTGGTAACTGACATCCCTGAAGAGAAAAAAGACATGCCTGGTGGAGCGCCTGACATGAGCGGCATGGGAATGTAGGGGAGATCAAAGAGTAGAGATACAAGGTATATTACAAAAAAGGCCGGGGTGACCCGGCCTTTTTAGCGAGCTTGTTATTGAGGATGAGGAGTTGGGTAATTGGAAGGCCATGTTGTAGGCGCTTGTGTTGGATAGTATGTTACTGTATGCGTAGGAGTAGGTGTGTAGTAGTTCGTAATCGCCGGGGTAGCGGTGGGAATTGCAGGCGTTGGCGACAAGGAATAATGGGGAATAAGTGATAGATTATCAATTCCAATTCTTTCTCCCTTGATCAATTTAGTCCGTATCATAATACGAGCAGTATTAAGCTCTTCTTGTGATAAGGATTGTAGAGTAGAAATCAAAAATTCAGGCCTGCCCCAGTTGCTGGTGGTAACCGGAAGCACTTGAGAATATACAGACTGATAAGTCGATTGACTATTTGCTTTAGTCAAAATGACTAGTTCAAGCTCTTTCCAGGGATAAAGCTGCTCGCTTTTGAAACTGAGCGAGAATCTATAAATAGTGTTCTGTAGTAAACTGATGGGCTGAGTAATATTAACAAAATTCTTTCTTGTCTTTTGAACACCCGTAAAAAGTAAAGATTTATAACAATGATGAGGCTGACTTGTTATCACCTGAATATTTGAACCAGACCCATTTTTAGTCCACTTATTTAGGTTTTGTTCAAAACTCGGATTCATAATCAGGTTTCCAGGTGTTTCAGTACATGGTGCACTTGCCTCCTCAAGAAATTCGCCCTCAGATGCACTGGAACGGTTGTCGGTGCTGACATTTTGCTCCATAAGCGCCAAGCCACTACCGCCCAGGAAGATGACCATGAGTAAACCCGAGAGAACAATCTGGGGGTTCAAGCGTTTTTTCTTGGGGAGAAATACTTGGTCGTCATTGTTATCAACAACAATTGAAGCATCATCTGGTTGATGGGTTGGCATACATCCTTTGGGTAACTACTAATTGCTTATAGTAAATATCAGTATGTGCCCGCGAAAATAGGTTTGCAAGAGGATTCTAAAGAAATTTATGCTTCAAGTAAGCCAATGGCGATCAGGGCGAGAACAACTCCAGCTTTATTGGGTAGGGAAAGAGATTCCTTGTAGAGCAGAGTTCCCAAGGCGACTCCAACAAGCAGGTTAGTAAGCGTGAAAAAGACCAATGCTTTCGAAAGACCTTCATACTTCAACGAATATGCCCACAACACTGTCCCTGCACCGTAGACAATTAATCCAAAAACTAACCAGTTGTTACGATGATGGTGCGACCATTCCTTGAATAACACGTCAGCGACGATTTCTAAGCTAACGGCACATAGTAAGAGCAACCAAAAAATCTGCTGTGGTTTGAAATGAGGCATATGTCGCTCGTTAATGTAAGCTATAATACTATTCGCAATGAAATGTCACTCATGCACTACCATTACTATAATAATGATTTAATAACATCGCCAGCTGAAATCGCTGGTTTTTTTATATCCAATGTAATTTGGAAAGGGAATCACTATGAGCACGCAACCAAAATACAAAAGAATTCTTTTGAAAATCGGTGGCGAAGCACTCTTGGGTGAGCGAGAATATGGCATTTCTCCCGAGGCCTGCAATCAAATTGCGCTGCAAATTAAGGAAGTGCATGAGTTGGGTGTCGAAATCGGCTTGGTCATTGGAGCCGGAAACATCTGGCGGGGGGTGTCGGGCAGCAAAAACGGCATTGAACGAGCCACCTCAGACTATATGGGCATGTTAGCAACGGTCATGAATGCGCTGGCCATGCAGGATGCGCTTGAAAAAATTGACGTCAACACCCGGGTGCAGTCGGCTATTGCCATGCGCGAAGTGGCCGAGCCGTTCATCCGGCGGCGGGCACTGCGGCACATGGAAAAAGGGCGCATTGTGATTTTGGCAGCCGGAGTTGGCAGTCCTTACTTTACGACTGACTCTGGCGCCGCATTGCGCGCCCTTGAGCTTAATTGTGAAGTCTTACTCAAAGCTACCAAAGTTGATGGAGTCTACGACAAAGACCCCAACAAATTCCCCGATGCCAAGCGATTCCAAACCATTAGCTTTGTCAAGGCTATTGAGAGCAAAGATATTGAAGTGATGGATACGTCAGCCTTGTCCTTGTGTATGGACAACGGCATTCCGATTTATATCTTCAATCTCTTTCATGCAGGCAATCTAAAGCGGGTGATTAAGGGCGACGATATCGGCACTCTGGTGAGCGGCCGCTAAACCGTTTATTGGGTCGCGGTTGCCTGTGAGTTTTTCCAGTTTTCCAGAGCCGGTTTGATAAGGGGCAATGGGTCGAGAGAGTTGCCAATTTTTCTGACTTCAAAATGCAAATGTGGGCCAGTAGAAAAACCAGTCAAACCGATTGTGCCGATTTCTTTGCCGGCATAGACGGTATCGTTAACGTTAACACTGATGTGGCCCATGTGGGCATAGAGGGTGGCCAAGCCTGTTGAAGGGTGCTCTATGATCACATGATGACCATAGCCAACCTTTAAGTAACTCACTTGAGTGACCCTGCCTTCTTCCATGGCATAGATGGGGCTCCCCAGCGGCGCGCGCAGATCTAAGGCAGGGTGTCCGGCTCGGTAATATTGAGAGATACCGGTCAGTTCACTCACCGGCAGCTCATGAGCAAATGTTTTTTCACCACTAACGGAGTTGGAAAGTTTTAGCTCCAGCACTTCAAGGGGTGCTTGGCGATTAGTGAGCGTTTCCGTAATCGAAGTGGGGGTAGTAAGGCTTGCTCCCCCCACTACAGCAAGACTGGCAACCAAATTGGCGCCGATCAATCGTTGCAGCACGCGCTTTTCTAACAAAGGTCGCAAGAAAAGGCTTAGGTTCGTGCTTTGAGAAAAACTCCCCCGACGTCTCAGTTTAAGACGTGTCTTTTCGCGGCGTAGCCATGATCTGCGCGGCGTACGCCATCCCAACGGTTGTACCATAATATTGCGACGGTTGCGTCGCCCACCTGCAATCTAAGTTGGTGCGAGAAAAAATGCTCCCTCCTGGCTTAGACCGCAAAAAAACCTGCACTTCACAGGTTGAGCAAGCATTATATATTTTATACGCACAAAGTCAAGCTTATGAGTAATAATTATGTTCAAAAAAGTGATAAGTAACTGCGCTTGTGCTCAGGAAAAAATCTAGTTATGCTAGTAGATACTAGAGGAAATAAACTAGTTAAGGAGATATCTATGATACGTGCAGCAATTAATGGTTTTGGTCGAATTGGGAGAACGTCTTTTAGAGTCTTCTTGCAACGCCCTGACTTACACGATCAACTAGACATAGTGGCCATTAATACTTCGGGGAGTATGGGTATTGAAGGCTGGGCGCATCTCGTGCGCCGAGATACGGCTTATCGGGCGCTGCCGTTTCAACTTGAGGTAGAAGTGCTTAAATCACCTAAAGAAGTGACTGAAGCCGAGCCAATCCTGGGTTACTTTCTCATAGAAGGCCGGAGAATTCCCCTTTTAGCCCAACGTGATCCGGAAAAAATTCCCTGGAATCAGTATGACGTAGATGTAGTTATTGAATCTACTGGAGTGTTCCGGGATGAAAAGGGAGCAAGTAAACACTTGAGATCTGGTGCTAAAAAGGTGTTGATTTCAGCGCCGAGCAAGGGTGGCCCGATTAAAACCCACGTATTGGGGGTGAATGGCTACAATGGAGAGTTTCCGATTGCCGATAATGCTTCGTGCACAACCAACTGTATTGCACCAGTTGCTGCCGTGATTCATCAACAGTTTGGCATCGTTAAGGCGGCACTTACGACCGTTCACGCCTTCACTGATGATCAGAATTTACAAGACGGTTCACACGAGGATCTGCGGCGTGCTCGGGCCGCCGGCATGAATATTACGCCAACTAGCACTGGAGCAGCCATTGCGGCCACCGAGGTAATTCCCGAGTTAAAAGGGATTTTCGATGGCGTAGCCTTGCGCGTACCGGTCATAACGGGCTCATTATCTGATTTGACCTTTGTCTTACAGCGAAAAGTGACGGTTGAAGAAGTTAATCAAGCTATAAAAGATGCAGCCGCCACTAACCACTGGAAAGGACTGCTGGCATGGAGTGAAGAGCCATTGGTATCCTCAGATATCATTGGTCGCAGCGAATCTTCAATTGTTGACTTATCACTCACCCAAGTCATTGATGGCGATTTGGTAAAGATAATGGCT
>CAZVUJ010000046.1:0-6417 GCA_964630135.1 uncultured Pseudomonadales bacterium
CGGGCGTGAGTTTTTGATGCAGGGTGCCACCCAGGTGTGTTGTGTCTTTGTGCGCGGCGCTTGTGCCAAGCCGGGCTTGTTTGGTTTGCCGGATAAGCACCAAGTACCAGCCAAACAAAAGGAGCAAACTCAACCGAGTGAGGGGATGAGTACAAAAAAAATATCCGCTTTTGAGTAAGGGTTTAAGTTTTGCTTGAAAGGCCTGGCGCGTGATGAAGGGTGGCTTGAGGCGTAATCGAACTGGTGTCGTAAGGGTGCGTAACCCGCATAATACAGGATTATGCTCTACCAGCAGCTTGAGTGTGTATAAAAAGCGCACCTTTGTCCTGTCCGACATAGTAACGTCATTGTAGCAATGAGTGGGTTATGGGCTCAATATCACAGACTATATCAGTTGTGTGCTGGTGAGGTCGATATGTTTGCAAAAGGTTGCCATAAGTCGTCTGCTTCGCCCTCATATCCCAGTGCCCAGATAGCCACCCCATGAAGATGCGATTGTTGAGCCAGAGCAAGTTTATAAGCTATCGACTGTTGGTTTTCAAAATAGATCTGGCTGACTCCCGTGCTGTCTTCCAGCATGAACCAGGGGCTGAGGGCGTCATGATCCCAATGGGCAACCCCGCCTGTGGCCAACATGGTTTGCACCCGCTCATAGGTTGCGGTGACTCCGGTACCGGGAAAGGTTTGGCTCCCGGGCTGGGTGCTCACCACACTCCATTGATAGCCATAGAACGGGATGCCCAAAATCAATTGTTCGGGTGGCAACTGCTGCCGTGCTCGCCAGAGCGATTGGGCAACATCGCTATTCCAGCGCCCAAGTGAGCCGCTGCCAAACACAGGGGCCACCGGACCGGCGACACTCGAGCTTTTGGAGTGATAGTCATAGGCCATTAAGATAAAGGCATCAACCGTAGACGAAAGATGAGGTAGTTCCCAGAGCGAGTCGGGGGAAATCCGCCCAAAGATAGCCACCGTAATCAGGGGCTGGAGTGAGTGGTTTTTGAGTGCTTCATGGAGCTCGGAGACAAACTGAGTAAATAAAGCAGCGGTTTCGTGGTTTAAGGCTGAGTTGGGTTCGAAATCAAGATTAAGGCCGGTGGCTTGGTGTTCTTGCATGAGCTTAATGATGGAGGTGATGGCGCTGGCTCGAGCCGAATTCGAATGAAGCAAGGCTTCTATGGTGGGGGTAGAAAACAAAGTAAACGACAGATGCAGCTGTTGATGGTTGCGAGTGAGTGACTCTTGCAGCCTAGTAAAGGCTTGGCGCTTGAGAGCGGCAGAGCCAGCATCAGTGACGGGCAACCCTTCTTCATTCAGGGTAATGCCTGAATAAATAATGATGTTGGGGATGGAGTGGTTGTCAGTTAACCGGCTTACATTCCAGTAGGGCATAAAGCCATAGAGGGTAAGCGGCGAAGTTGCAGGTGGTGGCAGTGAGGGGGATGGAGTGGCAAGGGGAGAGATAAGAGCAGGAGAAGTCAGCTGGTGCCAAACCAACAAAACGACACCTACTAATCCTCCCATCGCCAAAGCGTACTTCATGGAACGCGCTTGGTTGGTTGAGGACGGGAATTGTAGAGCCTCAATCTATTGGTCGGGTCAAAGGTGTTTAAATCAATAGTGGTGGTGGGATAGGCGGGCTTGGGTGGCTCGCTGGGATTATCAACAGGGACGGGAGCTTGACAATCCAGGCAAAATTCTTGGGTAAAGGGATCGGACACCACCAAGTGCTCTTGGAGCTCGAGATTGTCCAAGGGAACCCCTTCCTCGGGAGTGCTGGTGCCCACACTCGAGCCAAAAAAAGCCGGTTGACCAGTAGTTTTGTTGATCCAGACATTTTTGCGCACCGCCAAACCGGGCTCGGGCAAGGCTTGATCCCAAAATAATTCGCTGCGCACCTCACAGCCTTCGGTGGGGGCGCTGCCGGTTAAGCGGCAAACCGGTTTTTCCACCACCCCTTCAGGGCGGGGAGGAATGGTCTGCTCATCCGCCACCTCAACAAGCAGATGGCTCATAAGCGCATGCCAAATAGGCGCCGCCCCGGTGACTCCTGAAACTACTCGGCTCATTTGGCTGTTATCGTTATTGCCCACCCAGGTAGCTACGACGTATTGGGGAGTGTAGCCAAGGGTCCAATTATCGCGCAAATCATTAGTGGTGCCGGTTTTGACCGACACGGTTTTATTAGCAATACGCAGTTTTGAATTGGGGCCAAAGGCGCTCGAGCGGGCCTGGTTATCGCTTAAGATATGCCCCATGAGGTAAGCGGGCTCGCGCTCTAAAGCTCTTCTCAGATGATGAAAGGTTTTGCCCAAGCGATTATGATCAGGGTCTAACTCATTATAAAATTGATCTTGCAGGGCTTGTCTGGTGGCCCTGGCATCATAGGTGTGGAGCACCTTGCCGTTGTAATCTTTGACTTCGAGAAGAGCGGTGGCGGGGATATGCACTCCCTGGTTAGCCAGGGTGCCAAACGCTTCAGCCATATCCACCATCGTGACTTCCCCGCCGCCCAAAGTAAGCGATAAGCCGTAGCGCGACGGGGTGGTAAATGTGTCAATTCCCATAGCCGAGGCGGTGGCAATCATACTCTCCAAACCATTTAAGGCCAAAATTTTGACCGCCGGAATGTTGTAGGAATTAGCCAAGGCTTGGCGGAAAGACACGGGGCCATGAAAACCGCCATCGTAGTTTTTAGGGCAATAAGGCTTGAGTGTTGCCACCTTAAAACACGTGGGTATGTCTAAAAGCATTGACGCCGGAGTCAATCGCTTGGTTTGCAGGGCAGTGACATAATTAATGGGCTTGATCGAGGATCCGGGTTGACGTAAACGGGTGGTGATATTGACTTGGCCGTCATTACTGGTATTAAAGTAATCGCGTGAACCGACCATCGCAAGGACTTCGCCGGTGTCCGGTTTGAGAATGAGGGCCGCCCCGTTGGAAACTTTGTATTTTTCTAATGAGTCAATCTCAGCACTGACACTAGCCTCGGCGTAGGTTTGGAGGGGCAAATCCAGGGTGGTAGTGACGCGCAAACCGCCTCGCTCGACCTGGCGCAGCCCGTACTGCTGCTCTAATACCTCTTTAACATAGAAGACAAAATGGGGCGCTTTAATATTAGTAGCCGGGGGAATGTAGTTGAGTGCTTGTTCAAAAGCGCTCTCGGCTTCGGCTGGGGTAATAAACTGCTCTTCCACCATTCGACGCAAGACCTCATGTTGACGGGCTTTGGCTTTCTCTTTTTGGGTGAACGGGGAATAACGGCTGGGCGCTTGCGGCAAGCCAGCCAGCAGCGATGCCTCAGCCAGCGACACGTCTTTGGCGTGTTTACCAAAAAAGCGCTGGGCAGCGGCTTCAATACCATAAGCCGTGCCGCCGTAGGGGATATGGTTTAAATACATTTCTAATATTTCTTCCTTGGTATAGAGAACTTCAGTGGCAACGGTAAGCACCGCTTCTCTCAGTTTTCGCTCGAGCGTGCGCTCGGGAGTGAGCAGGGCCGTTTTTACCAGTTGCTGGGTAATGGTTGAGCCGCCTTGAAGTTTGTCGTGGAAGAGCGTGTTTTTGACGGCCCGGGTCATGCCTTGCAGGGAAAAGCCCAGATGGCGGTAAAAGTCCGCATCTTCCACGGCGATAGTTGCTTGCTTAACCGCTAAAGGAATTTCCTCGAACGTAACCGGAGTCCGGTAGGCGTCAGCATAAATTTCGTAGAGCAGGGTGCCGTGGCGGTCAAACAGTTGCGTCGAGACGGGGAAATCACCGCTTTGCAGCTTGCCGGGAGAGGGCAAATCCGCAAAGATCGTCATGGATAACACCAGAACCAGCGTGATCAGTAAACCCAAGGCAAGCAACACCCATTTGTGCTTAACGACCAGAGTGGTAAGCGCCACGCTTTTCCAGCGCAGGTGGGGGCGTTTCAGCCGCGGTAGTGGGGGTAGGCTCCATTTCATGGCAGGCTTATTGTAAAGGGTAATCTGCTTGCGAACAAACTAACTTAAGCAATAGGACTTACGCCCTTCACTCAAGAGTCATTCTGGATCCGCCGGCTGGCGGAGATAGAATCCCGTCGAGACCAGGTATTAGACTGTGTAAGTCCCACAAGCAAAGGCGCTGTTTGAGAAAAAAGTTCATAAGGCGACCATTCATGACTGTATTGATTCAGGGATTTTTTATCTACCTCACCTTCAAGGAGAGATGGTATAGTTAGGTCACGATGGATCCGATCGACTTACTCAATGAATCCTGGTTTGACGCGCTCAATGTGCGCTGCAAACAACTGGTGCGGCAGGCCTTGTTTTTAATTGACCGGGAAAAGGTGCAACCGCAAGACAACATGATAACGACCTATGGGTTTTTGGTGTTTCCGGCGGCTAAAGCCTATGAAGGGTTTTTGAAAGATTATTTTTTGGCCATGGGGTTTATAAGCGACCATCATTTTCGCGATCCCTATTTTCGTATTGGCAGGAGCCTGAATCCCGAAGGGAATACCTACCACAAGCAAGAAACGTGGTTGTATGATGATATTTCTCGTTCTTGCGGCCATAGTGTCGCTCAGGACTTATGGGAATCATGGAAGTTGTGTCGCAACGAAGTCTTTCATTTTCAACCCGATATGAAAGAAGTGGCCGACATTGCCAGTGCCGAAGCCTTAGTGGTGAGGTTGATGCAATCAATGAAAGCGGCACTCAGGTGTGAAGCCTATAGGCATGGTCAAGCTAAGTAAGGGCGACATCACATCCTAAAACGAAAAAAACGTAGTAGAATGAACACTTCACCAGATCTAAAGGAAAGCGAGTATGTCTTCAACATTCACTAACGTTACTATTTCAGGACTCCCTGGCGCGGGCGCAACCACTTTAGGCAAAAGCATGGCCAGCGAATTAGGCTGGCGGTATTTTGGTGGGGGTGACTTTATGCGCGCCCACGCTATTGAAAAAGGCCTGTTTGATCCGGTGAAGGGCTTGCACCACGATGCCAGCGCGTATGACGACGACTTTGATCGCCAAGTTGATTTTGGGATGCGCCGCAAAGTGAGTGAGTCCACCCATAACGTGTTGGAATCCTGGTTATCAGGCTTTATGGTGCTTGGCAAACCAGGTGTTTTGAAAGTCTTGGTTACCTGTAGTGATGATTCGGTGCGCATTGACCGCATTGTCAACCGCGATGAGGTAAGTGTGGCTGAGGCTAAAGCCCATATCTTTGCTCGGGAGCACAAAAACCTGACCAAATGGCAGCGAATGTACGCGAGAGAGTGGCAGGAATGGGTGGTTAAGCCGGGCTTGATGAAGCCAGAGGAAGCCATTAATTTTTGGGACGAGCGTTTGTATAACCTAGTTATCGACACTTACTCCAGTTCCAAAGAGCAAGCACTCGGGCAAGTCAGGCAAAAACTAACCACGTGACGCAGTGGCACTGTAAGTCCTCGTAAATCAAGTAAGGTGCTATGAAATATATCATGTTTGCGGTTTTTAGTGTGGGTTTAGCGGCCGTTATGATGGTGGTCTCGCTCTGGCGTCAAGGCCAAGAAACACTCTTTCCGCACACTACCTACTTTGCTCCCACCCCAGCACCAGCGCTGCCTCTAGAAATTACCCACTACAGTGCAACCTACCACCCCCGAATTCAGCCTCTGACTCCCTTATTTCTGCCTAAAATGGTCTGGCAGCGCTTGGCGCTTATGGTGCCCCAATCGAAAGACACCAAGCAAACCCGGCTGCTTAAGCGGGCAGAAGAGCGAATGTTTATGGCTCTCTCTCTGTGGCAGCGTGGCGCACCCCAAAATGCCCAGGCTAATCTTCTTAAATCACAGCAGTATCTCCTTAAAGCTGCTCAGGTGGACACCAGAGTTGCGCACGAGCAGCTGCGCCAACTTCAACAGCAGCACGGGCACATTCTCACCTCACTCCAAGCGAGTGAAACCAATTCACTGGTGCTGAGTGAGGCGCTCTCGCTCAACGAAGTTGCCCGATCACTCCTGATGCCCTAAGAGAAAAAAAGTCAGCTGTGGTTGTATGGGTGCGTGGATAGTGCTTTTGCCTGTATTTGTGCACAAAAGTAGTCTTACTATAAAAGAGCCAAAGCAGGCTTGCCCTTATTTACTCAAGTACAACCATAATCGATCATTTTTGATCCAGTATTTAATGGTTGACGGCTGCCGCTATTAGTGTGCTAGTGTTATCCGGTCCACTAAACTTAGTGCTTTAACAACATCTATGCATTGTCCCTATTGCCGCTCAACCAAACACGGAGTGCTTGAATCCCGCATCAGCGATGAAGGCGAGAGTATCCGCCGTCGCCGCGCCTGTGCCACGTGCGGCAAGCGCTTTACCACCTACGAGCGCACCGAGGGCATTGATTTGACGGTGATTAAAAAAGACGGCAAGACAGAGTCGTTTGACCGAGAAAAAATCAAAA
>CAZVUJ010000047.1:0-6354 GCA_964630135.1 uncultured Pseudomonadales bacterium
GAGAACTCTGTTTCTAAGAGCATTTTCCAGATTTTGTTCTTTTTTTCATTCATTGTTTTGCTGGCTTTCTGACTATCATACTTTGGGTATAATAGTTGGGTTAGTCGTTTATTTAGGATTTAAATAACTATGCGCAAAACCAAAATTTTAGCCACCATCGGTCCTTCCTGGGATAGTGATGAGATGATCGCCACCATGCTCAATGCGGGGGTGAATATTATCCGCTTCAATACCAAACACAACACCTTTGAGTGGCATGATCAGCATATGCAGCAAGTGCAACGCGTAGCCGACTCCATCGGTAAAAGGGTCGCCCTCTATCTTGATCTTCAAGGCCCTGAGGTGCGCATTAACACCGTGCCCGAAGCGTATGCCAAAATCGAGGTTGGCCAAACGGTGATTATGAGCACGACGGAAGGTGAAGGGATTACGTTGGATCATCCCGAGGTTTTTGAAACGATGACGGTGGGGCAGACTATTTATGCTGACGACGGCTTTTTGGAATTCAAAGTGAGTAAAGTCGATCCTGGTCGAGTGGAAATGGAAGTTATCGATGGTGGCGGCATCAAACCCAGGAAAACCATGAATTTCCCTGGTATGCATTTACCCTTTCCGGCCCTGATTGACCGTGATATGGAAAACTTAGAATTAGCCGTCAAAAACCACGTGGATATGATTGGCTTGTCGTTTGTGAGAAGTGGCGACGACATCAAAATGTTGCGCGAGGTGATGAAGCAAAAGGGAATTGAGGCGGCCATCAATGCCAAGATCGAACACCCGGATGCCGTTGAACACTTCGACGAGATTTTGGCCGAAACCGATAGTGTCTGTATTGCTCGGGGAGACCTTGGGGTTGAATATCCTTTTGAAGAAGTGCCCGGGATTCAAAAGCTGATCATCCAAAAAAGTCGCGAAGAAGGTCGACCGGTGATTGTGGCCACCCAAATGATGGAGAGCATGATTGAAAATCCGCGGCCCACGCGAGCGGAAGTGTCGGATGTGGCCAACGCGGTCTACGACAGTGCCGATGGGGTGTGGCTCTCGGGCGAAACGGCGACTGGTGCTTTCCCTCGCAAAGTCATCGAGGCCGTGGACCGGATTTGTAGCCGGGCCGAAGCCCATGCGCAACCCCGAGATATCAAGATCAATTGGGTGTCTGGTGGCCAAGAGGCAGCCATCGTCGCAGCGGCGCAAACGCTTTACAAAAGTTACACCGGTCAAGGTTTAAATAGCCTGGTTGCCTATGTGGTACTGACTCAGACTGGCCGCACGGCTCAGTTTTTATCGCGCATGCGGCCTCAATTGCCGATCATCGCCCTGAGTAATAGCTTGAAAACCATTGACCAACTCAATTGTGTCTGGGGAGTCAAAGCCTATCACTACGAGTATCAAAATGGTGAACATGCCGATGTGTCGCGGATTGTCGCTTTCTTAAACGAAATGCATGAAACCAAATCCGGTGATCGGGTCATTATGATCTATGGTGAAGATTGGGGCATGCCGGGCAAAACGAGTGTGGTACGTTTGCAAGACATCGTGTAGTTTGAAGCTAAGAGCTAACGATAGGGTACAATGCCCTTGCAATGAGCAGTGATGATCAGATTCAACAGGTCAAGCAGGCCAGTGATATTGTGAGTGTCGTGGGCGCGCGGGTCAAACTAGCGCGCTCGGGCCGCAACTATCGGGGCTTATGCCCGTTTCATAACGAAAAATCTCCTTCTTTTTTCGTGTCGAGCGAAATGCAGTTTTTTAAGTGTTTTGGCTGTGGCAAAAGTGGGGATGTCTTCACCTTCTTGCAGGAATACGAAGGCTATACCTTTGCCCAAAGTTTGGAAGCGTTAGCCCAGGCCGCCGGCATTACGCTCGAGCAGACCTATAAAACTAGCGACGACAAAAACCGAGAACGAGTTTTGGAAGTGCTACATGTCGCCAATGAATATTATCACTATCTCTTAACAAAGCATGGAGTTGGTGAGCAGGCTCGAACCTATCTCAAACAGCGAGGCATCACCAAACAATCAATTGCCGATTTTGAAGTGGGATATGCGCCCTCAAGCTGGAATGCCCTAACTTCTTTTTTAACTCGCAAAAAAAACTATACTCCATCCGAGCTTGAAGCCGCCGGCATGGCGATCCGCTCAAGCAAGGGCTCCTATTATGACCGGTTTCGGGGCCGAATTATGTTCCCGCTCTACAATGCCACCGGTCAGATTGTGGGGTTTTCGGGGCGCACCATCGCGACAATATCGGCCGATAAAACTTCGGAGATGATTGAGGCCAAATATATTAATTCGCCCGAAACGACGGTCTATCACAAAAGCAAGCTCCTGTTTGGTTATCACGTCACTAAGCAAGCCATTAAACAAGCTGACCGAGTTCTCATTATGGAAGGGGAGTTTGATGTCATTTCCAGTTATCAAGCAGGAGTAAAGGAAGTCGTCGCGGTCAAAGGTTCGGCATTCACCCTGGAACAAGCCCAGTTGCTCAAGCGCTTGACCCAAAATTTTGTGCTTTCACTCGATAGCGATAAAGCGGGGCAAGAAGCGATTATGCGCGCCATTGATGTGGCCGAAAAACAAGAGTGCACCATCAGGGTTATTGTGCTGGACAGTGGCAAAGACCCCGACGAGCTGGCGCGAACGAGCCCCCAATCCTGGCGGGAAGCAAGCAAAAAAACTCTGTCCATCTATCAATTCTACATTGATTTAAGCCTGAAGCGCTTTGACGCCACTACGGGTGAGGGACAAAAGCAAATTTCCCACATGGTGGTGCCTATTTTAGCCAAAATTGCTAATAGTGTGGAGCAAGCCTTCTATGTGAAGCGTTTAGCCGCTGCGCTGGAGGTGAGTGACCACGCCATTGAAGCCGAAATGAAACGCCATGAGGGGCTAAAAGCCGCTCAAACGACGGTGTTGCCAGAGCAACCGAAGCCCAAGCAGTCGCGCTATCAATTACTCGAAGAACAAAGTTTATCAATTGTGCTGCAATTCGAACACCATGCGCCTCAGTTTATTGCCCAACTTAATCCCGATTACTACGACAGTATTGAATACAAACGTTTGGCTGAGTACTTGCAAGCAGTAGCTATGAACGTCAAGTTCACCGCAACCAGCGAACTCTTTGCTCATATCCCTAAAGAATCTCAGGCACTGGTGCAGCGCTTGTTTAGTCAGCAACAGCAATTGCTCGAAGCCTCGCATGCAGTGCTTGCCGACATGTTTGAGCGCACCCTTGGAGCACTGGAACAGGAGTTTGCCAAACACCGTATGAGCCAGTTGACTCAAGCCATGAAAAAGACTTCAGCTGATGACGACTTAAGCAAAGTGAGCCAGGAAATCAAAAAACTTTCGCGCTTGCTCGCCAGCAAAGCATAAGGGTATTATGGGGGTAGACCTGGCTGAAGCTTAGTAGGTATAATACCAGGCATTACTCAGCAAAACCCCCGATCTATAGGGAGGTTTTTTTCTGCATTCACTACAAACTCTATGACTGATCAAGCAACACTTCCGCCAGTTAAAAAAGATATTCAACTTAAATTGAATGAATTGCTCAAACTTGGCGAGGACCAAGGGTTTATCACCCAAGACGTGATTTTGGAAACACTTGAATATCCTGAAGATTATCTGGAAGCAGTTGATGATCTCTATGACCAGTTTTTATCCCGGGGTATTGATGTGTTTGAGGGAGCGGAGTCGCAGGGGAAAACTGACGATGACGAAGTGTCGTCAGACCTCGAAAAAGAACTGGAACTGCTCTCAACTCTCTCTGATTCCAAAATCACCGACCCCGTGCGCATGTATCTCAAAGAAATTGGCCGGATTCCGCTATTGACCCGCGAAGAAGAAATCATGTTAGCCCAAAAAACCGAAATGGGGGACTTGCAATCCAAAGCTAAACTGGTTAACTCTAACCTGCGCTTGGTGGTTTCCATCGCCAAAAAATATATCGGTCGGGGGATGACGTTCTTAGACCTCATTCAAGAGGGTAATAAAGGCTTGATCCGCGCGGTTGAAAAATACGACTGGACCAAAGGCTTTAAGTTTTCCACCTATGCCACCTGGTGGATTCGTCAAGCCATTACTCGCGCCATTGCCGATCAAGCCCGCACCATCCGCATCCCTGTGCACATGGTGGAAACGATCAACAAGCTGATTCGCATTTCGCGCAAACTGATGCAAGACTTGGGCCGCGAACCCTCACCTGAGGAAATCGGCACTGTCATGGAAATTGCGCCCGATAAAGTGCGCGAAATCTTAAAAATCTCCCAAAAAACTACCAGTTTAGAAACCCCGATTGGTGACGACGACGACTCCTTTTTGGGCGATTTTATCCCTGATGAGCGGCAAATGTCGCCTTACGACGCCACCTCACGCCGGCTTTTAAAGCAAAATATCGATGAAGTCTTGCAGGCCCTGTCTGACCGCGAAGCCAAGGTCTTAAAAATGCGCTTTGGCTTGGACAACCACAATCCGATGACCTTGGAAGAAGTGGGTCGGCAATTTGGCGTCACCCGGGAGCGCATTCGCCAAATCGAAGCCAAAGCCTTGCGCAAACTCAAACACCCCTCCAGGCGCAAAAAACTCCAAGACTTTTTGGAATAGGGCATTCCTCTTGTTAATATGCTCCTGAGTGCATTTCGCTCCAAACATCACTCCTGGGAAATGCCCATGAATCGGCCATTGCTAACGATTATCGCTTTATTAGTTTTGGTGCTGTCATGTTTATTTAGTGATAGACTGTGTGCTGATTTGCCGGGGATAAAAGAATTGTCCAATTTTTATAAGCTCATAGAGTGATTGGGTAAAGAGGAGCAAATATAAAAATTGTATTGATCGAGTTAGAGCAGATGATTTATTCCATTTTTCCAGTTTCATATAGTTATCTGATGAGAAGGGAATCCACGCTACGTTTAATGTGTTGCGATAACACCAACGGTTAAGCGTTTGTTCAAGCTCGTAATGTTTGGGTTTTTCAGTAGCAATAATTTCTTTCAATAATGTCGTTTTTATAATTCGCTCGCCCGAATTCAATATATTAAAGCGTAATACTTTCAGAAACCAAGGATCACGTGCTTGGGCAAAAATGAGCATATCGATTGATTCGTCTAAAGCTGATATTGCTTGACTTATTTGAACAGTTGAAAAATTGCGTAAATCAGCATCAAAGAGCAAAACATACGTTGATGAGATCTCGCGAAGTGCAGCTGCCACGGCTGCTGATTTGCCTACATTTTTTTCGAGTCGAAGAATATGTATTTGAGGAAATATTTTGGCAATCTTTTCAGAAGCATGATCAGTTGAACCATCATCGACGCAAATAATTTCCTTAATCATGACCACTTTAATTAATTGTTTCAATACACTTTGAATTCGGTCGGCTTCGTTATAAAACGGAATCACGCAGGTGATCGATAGATTTTTCATGAGGTTGAAATATCCGCTACAACAATAAGATTCGAATAAAATTGCTTGGGTTTGGCAAGCGTGAAACACACTTTGCGCAATAGCTTTTTCAAATAAATTGGTCCTTCTAAGATATTTACCAATAATGTATCGGTGGAGAGGGGATGACTGGGTTGGAGTAAAACGGGCGTCAGCTTATGTTCTTTCAATACGTGCCGCATCGACTGTTCATCATAGGTGCGTAAGTGCGTGGTGTCGGCATGATGGCCGTAGAGCAGGAATAGTTCGCTTAACATGTTGGGTGTCGTGTGTGGCACACATAGAATCAGGCGTTTGTTAGTTACGCGGATCAATTCTTTGAGAGCTTCAGTTTCGGGTACGTGCTCCAAAATATCAAAGGCAATGGTGGTGTCGAAGGCTTTGTTCATAAACGGCAGGCGCAAAATACTTCCCTGCACCAACGGCACCTGTGGTTGGGCAATACGAGCTGTTGCTAATACATGCGGATTGGCATCCACGCCAATACTCCAGCCTAACTGAGAAGCCAGGGCCGTGTAGGTGCCAATAGCACAGCCAACGTCAAGGATGGTTTCACCGGTCACATATTCCAAAAGGAGTGCCGCTTTGAAATCATCAACGCCAGGCGCTTCACTGGCCCAGCCAACGCGCTCGCCATGGGCCATATATGCTCGTGTCAACATGGCTTGTTGATTAAATGAAGGTGATTGAGTCCGCTTGTCTAACATAGATGATCGGTGTTGTTATCCTAGCTCACTTGGGAGGTAATGTGAATTGAGATTGATTTCTGCTCAAAAAAGTTGTGGCTTCCACCCCTGAAGGGCTTTGGTATAATGCAGATCGTACCGCTTGCAGAGAGTAGGTAGGTGGTTTAACAATTCAATATTCCTTAGTAAGAAGCACATCGAGCACTTTGTGCCCGGAAATGTTTCCA
>CAZVUJ010000048.1:0-6266 GCA_964630135.1 uncultured Pseudomonadales bacterium
CACAGCCATCTTGGGCTTAAGCCTCCTTGTTTTTAGCAATCTCATTAAACCTGGGGGTGAGGGCGTAAATCTAGCCAGAACATATTCGATTGTTCATCGGGCGCGTAGCATTGTCACTGGTTGGGATATTTTCAAGCAAGCCCCCTACCTGGGTATTGGGTATAACGCTTATCGCATCCGTACTCAACCAGAAACCCAAGATCAGGCCATCCCCTACCATCCTTCGTCGCCGGATAATAGCTTCGTCTTGATTCTGGCAACAACAGGCCTTGCCGGTCTGGTTGGTTTTGGCGCTTTTCTCATGAGTTTCCTGCTGACAGTTCGAAGACACCCTTTTCAAATTCTGAGTATAGCGGCCATTTTGACCCATTCGTTGTTCAATAACTCATTTTTCTACCCATTTGTGCTGGTGTGGTGGATGATAATTTCTTTGGAGGCAGCGACCCCAGACGCTCCTCGCCCAACCAAGCTGAGTTATGGCTGATACGAGATTGAGAGGGTGGTAGTGGTGCTATTCCCTGCTTTGTCGGTTGCACTAAGCTCAAGTTGGTTCTCACCTTCTTGGAGTTCGAATGAGGTAGTAAATGTGCCGTCACTGCCAACCACTAAACTGCGATGAGCAAGGCTTACGTGCGCATCTTGATCCGTCTCGCCTTTGATAGTAATAAGTCGCTCGCTTTGCCCAAAAAACTTCTTTCCTTCCGTGGGTTCAGTGATGGTAAGTTTCGGCTGGGTATTGTCGTACTCGATGTGCACGGGCGCAGAAGCAGGGCTTTCGTTGCCTGCTGGGTCAATGGCGACGAGGCTGAACGTATTCGTGCCCGCCCGCAAACTTACCTTCGCAAAACTAAATGAGCCCGAAGCATCGGCGATTGATGTTTGAACTTCCACGTCATCGCGTTTCAAAGATACCTCTGCTCCCGATTCGGCGAAACCAGACAATGAAAGTTGACTGCTATTGGTTGCTTCAGGAGGAGTGTTGATCTGAGGAGGTAGTGGTGCAAGCACGTCTTCGTTTTCGCTACTGTCATTGACTGGAGACCGGCTGAAAAATAAGGCTACTTGGGTTAATGCCGGAATACCGACAATGAGCAGGGCAAGTACCAGGATGAGTGTGAGTGCTCCCAGCAGCATCGCTTGCCGGGCGAATCGTTTTGATTCAGTTTTGTCGAGTCTTGATCGGTACTTATATGGCATATATTCATTCTAACAAAAGGCAAGCCTGGAATACATTGGGGTTATAAAGCCGCTGCCCAAGCTTTATGTGCACGATAAGTGAGCCAGAGGTGGGATTCGAACCCACGACCCATGGTTTACGATACCATTGCTCTACCAACTGAGCTACTCCGGCATAGGCAAAAGCACACATCATTATAACGTAAAAACAGATCGGATTTCCTAGGCGTCGCTGCTTGTTAAGTAACGAGTTTGTAGTGTATGCTATTTGTACCGATGGTTCCGACTAAAGCATCTCCATTACAGCGAAAACCTCTTAAAATTTCAATCGGAATTTTTGCCCACAATGAAGAGAAACATGTGGAGGCTACCCTCGACTCTATTGCACGACAGGTGCTTACGGTAGCCAGCATTGAAGAAATTATTGTAGTTTCGTCCGGCAGTAGTGACCGCACCAATGAGGTAGTCAGCAAGAAAGCGCAAACCAATTCCAAAATCAAACTATTCACTCAGCTTGAGCGGCTGGGAAAATCAGCGGCAATCAACCTCTTTTTGTCTCACGCCCGAGCGCCAGTGGTGATTACCGTGAGTGCGGATTTGCGCCTGCACAAAAATGCTATTGAAGAAATAACGAGGCCATTTTTACAACCCGAAGTAGGCATGGTGGGGGCTCACCCCGTTCCCACCAATAGTTCCCGCACGGCGCTGGGCAAAGTTGTGCGCCTGTTGTGGGACATGCATCACGAAATCTCCTTGCTCAAGCCCAAGTGTGGCGAAATGGTTGCTTTTCGAAATATTGTGCGGCAAATTCCGCCGCATAGCGCGGTTGATGAGGCCACGTTGGAAGTTTTATTGCAGCTCATTGGTTACCATACTGTCTATGCTCCCCGCTCCATTGTGTTCAATCACGGGCCAAACACCATCGGAGATTTTTTTAGACAGCGGCGGCGGGTTTTTGCAGGACATCAATGGGTGAATCACCGCTATAATTATCAGGTAGCGACACTTAATAGTGGCTTAATTTTGCAGATAATGGTGCGCTATCTTATGGCTCATCCAAGAAAGATACTGCCGTTCATGCTTTTACTGTGGCTCGAGATAACTTCAAGATTACTGGGTTGGATTGATTTTCATGTATTGGGTAGAAATCCGTTTATCTGGCATATGGTAAAGCGCTAAGTAAGTTCTCAAATGAGATTACCTATTTACTATGAACGTACCTAGTCAACTCACTTCCTACTCTCCTCAATGGCGTTGGCATTTTCTATGGGAATCAAAGTTGTTCTTACCAAGAATTGGCACCAGACACACACACATTAGTCGGCCCGTGTGGATTTCTCCTCAGCTAAGGAATATAGTATACAACCACTGCAATAATGACTTGAGCGTGCTCTCAGTTAAGATCGGACATCACGCTATCACCATCATAGACCATGATAAAAAAATAATATCTAGAATTGCCAGTGACCCTCTTGGATATCAAAAAATTTCCACAAACTATATAGCTTTAACGAGTAATCGGCTACCCTTTCTTCCTCAGCCCATACAGCTGAATCCAGGCGATTCGGGCGTGTTTTTTTCTCAAGAAACTATGGTGCCAGGCAATACGATAATGAATATATATGCTCCCCAGCACTATATTGATGTACTACCCAATATTCTCGGTGCTGTGTGTGGGATGTATAAGAAACTAATTCCAAGCAGCACACACGCTGTGGCTTTAGATCTGTTGTCTGAAATGAATGAGCTTGCATTTGCCAAACAGGCATCGCTCGCGAGGCTTATCCACAAACTAAAAACCATTCTTAATACACGCGACAGCGCACTGGCAACCGCTACCATACATGGTGATTTAAATCTCAGCAATGTTTTAAAAGATAAAAAGACTTTCTATTTTGTGGATTTTGAGAATTCGTCACTTTTTTTCCCTGAGTATGATTGTCTATTGTTATCGGCCTACGCTCTTAACTTCCAAAAAAGACAACCGACGTATGAATTCTTTTTAGATAGGTTTATTGACCAAAAAGAGAAAAACCATTCTCGCGGTATGAGAAGTTTGCTTCCCAAGGCATATGTAATCCAAAATCGTGACCACACTGACTTTATCTCATTTGCTTGCGTGTGCAAACTCATGATTGACTTAAAGAAAAACCTAACCCATGATCAAGCTACCTTTGCACGCATTGCCAATCATTTCTCTGGGTATGCTTAAAAAAATTATTGCCTATTGTTATCTTAATTTTGCTCAAGCAACACAGTTTGTGGAACTGTATCAGCCAACGTATAACCCTCAAAAGATTCGATTTCTCAAACCCATTCGTTATAAGAGAGCTAGTGATGACCGCCTGCAGTTAATAGCGCAGAATGTGCCATTGCATACGATTAAAACTTATCTGGACATTGGTTCACAGCTGGGATATTTTGTCTTTAAAATTGCCGAGTACTCAGAAATCAAGGCGGTGGGAATTGAACAAGATCGACGGGCGTATTATTACGCACAATCGCTGCATATACTCAACAAGCAACCAAGAGTAAGTTTTAGACACGCTCATCTCACTCCGGAATCAGCAAAAACGCTCGGCGATTTTGATATGATTAGCTTGTTGAGTGTTTTTCATCACTTAGTGAAATATCAGGGTTTTGACGCCGCCGATAAAATTATCGATGAGCTCGTTTCTCGGTGCAAGTATTTTGTTTTCGAAACCGGACAAGCCAACGAGACCCAGATGGCTTGGAGCAAGAACCTGAGCTTTATGAACGCATCTTCGGCTAGCTGGTTGAGAAATTACCTTCAAAGTAAGCGGTTAAACATACTAAGCCAGGTGTTGGTGCCTACCCATTTGTCGAGTGTCCAGCGTCATTTCTATGTGTGCAAAAAGCGATAAAGTGCATTGAGGCAGGTAGACAAATTTTTAACGAACGGACGCTATATGTGGCGAAAGAGTAACGTTTCATGAAAATCTCCAACACTCATTCTAGGACAAGTTTCTTCTGGCTGGCTGGGCTGCTATCGAACGCATCCGGTTGGCTGTTTGCATTGATTGCAAACCAATCTTTATCTTTAGCGGATATGGGAAACCTATCTCTGCTGACAAATTCAATTACACTGGTATCCATTGGAAGTCTGTCGATAGCTATTGCTACTAACACTTTCGGCTCTGAAAACACAACTGAAGCGAAAAACACAGCCACGGCATTTGGCAGGTTGGCTCTTTGGAGCGGGATGGTAATTAGCGCACTGTTTATCGTTGCATCACCCTGGTGGACTAAGCATTTTAATTTTCCAGACTCGTTTCTTATTGTAGGACTCAGCTCTTTCATACTCTTTTTGATGTTTCCTCTAGCCTGGATAAGAGGTTGGTATCAAGCACGATTATCCTTGGTCTTTGTGGGGAGTGGATTGCTTATTGAAGCTTTCAGCAAAGTAATTTTGGCAACTTTTTCTCTTAATCAGTCAAATGCATTTGCAATCATCATTGCCTCGATGGCTGGAGCCTCATGTATTGCCGTCATATTTTATGGATTAAGCGAATCACTTTCACTGCTTAGGATGCTTTTTTCCCCAAGCAGCTTGCAGAGGCAACATTGGATATTTTTAGTTAAGGTTATGATTGCCCGAATTGGTGTGATTTCCCTCATTACCATTGATATTTTTTTTGCTAAAAAATATTTGCCTGCTGATCAGGCGGGAATCTACGCTCTTTTGAGTCTGGTGGGTAAGGCAATATTTTTTGTGATGCAAAGTTTTTATGTGCTGATTACCCCGTTAATTGCTCCATCTCTTCAAGATTCAACTCAAAGACGATGGCTTATGGCACAAGTGCTTGCTGGAGCAGTCGGGCTCATTGCTTTATTAATTGGTTTGTACGTTTTCCTGCCGGAATACAGCATCGGAATTTTGCTGGGTGAGAGATACACCCTAATTATGCCGTATGTGTTGCTGTACTCAATCGCAAACGGCGTACTATCAATCGCCCTGCTTGTTTCCTTATACAAGATGCTTCGGGGGCAATTTATTTTCACCATGTTGGTTATGGTGGCGCTCGGGACTGAAATATTTTTAATGCAAATTTTTAATCAGAGCATTGGGCATATTGCGCGCAATGTATTACTTGCTTCGGTAGTTATGGCAGGGTCAGCTTTGGTGACCTATATAGCTACGTTTGCAAAATCTAATCGGGCCTAGGCAGCCAGTTAGTTGAGATCTCATCGTTCATCCTGCGATTGAATCATGAGGGATTGATATACTTTCGTCAATTGAGTGACCTGATTAGCAAAACTAAATCGTTGTAGGAGGGTTAATCGGGCTTCTGGGTCAAGGGTGAATCGTTCTGTCAAACAGCTTATGAGCATGTGACACAGTGATTGACTCTGTATGTTGGGAACAACGAAGCCTGTTTTGGCGTGAATAACTGTTTCGGGTAAGTCGTTTGATCCAAAGCAGATCACCGGGATGTTTGATTTCGCCGCCTCAGCGTTGACCATTTCCAACGGAGCGATAACAGTCGTGGGGTTGACGAGAATATCAATCTGAGAGAAGAACTGGTCAGCTGGTCGGAAACCGACAAAGTTAACTCGAGAGTTTAGGAGCTTGTTCTTTCGGACCATGCTTTCAAAATATTGTTTTCGAGAACCCTCACCTGCTACCAGCAATCGGACATTCTGCTTCGCAATGCGTTGCCTGCATAGAATAGCAAATGCTTCAAGCAATAAACCGAGCCCTTTCTCTTCCTCAATTCTCCCGAGGTAGCCAAGAACGACTGTATGAGTAGTGGGCTTTTTTGAGCGTGACTGGCCTGGTTGAAGTTGAATTCCGGGGTTTATAACGGTGCTTTCCACGCCTTTTTTTGCAAGCATTTTGTGATAATAGTCGGAGTTAGCGATAACCTTTGATGCATGAGCAAACGTATAATGAGTTACCCATTCAAGCAATCTTCTTTTGACACGTAATGGAATCCATGTTGCTTTGATTGTAATAAGCTCTTCATAGGTAGCTCTTACTTCAATGACAACGGGTTTTTTGCACACGGTTGCGAGCACTATGGCAGCTGGTCCGGAAATGATCGGACTCTCAGCTTCGATGAGGTCAG
>CAZVUJ010000049.1:0-6246 GCA_964630135.1 uncultured Pseudomonadales bacterium
ATGAGGATAAAGAACTGTGGTATTTCTCTGTGGTTGATGTGGTAGCGGTATTAACTAACAGCAAAAGCCCAAGAAAGTATTGGAATAAATTGGCTGAGCGTCTTCGTAAAGAAGGTATCGAGTCGGTGACAAAATGTCACCAACTGAAACTGCAGGCTTCAGATGGAAAATACTACCTAACCGACAATGCTGACACAGAAGTGATGCTGCGCCTTATCCAATCAGTCCCCTCGCCCCATGAAAGGAAAATGACCTTAGGTGATAAACGTTACCATATAATGCTATGAGTATAGTTGATAGTGGTATTGATCTGGTTGATCAATCGGGTCAGATTGTTAAACAAGGAGTGCCTAAAGCCCACTCGAGAGCCTTTCCGGGTCTGTATGCCCAAGTGGTGATTGTGGTTTTATTTGACGCACGCGGGCGCCTGCTAGTCCACACACGATTACACTCGAAGGAAGTAAACCCGGGAGATATCGATTTTGTCTGCGGCATGGTTGAGGCGGGCGAAACTCCCTTGCAAGCTGCTCTCAGGGAATCAGTTGAGGCAACCGGTTTGCGCCCCAGTGATCTTAAGCTTATTCACACGGGCATAAATGCTTATGGGCGGTACCGCTTTTTATTTACCGGTAGCGTATCGGGCGAACCCTCGCCTCAAACCAACCACGAAGTTGAGTGGGTGCGTTTTTTAACCCTCCCTGAAATTGAGGACCAGGGACCAGTGGTGGATGAGTTTTTTGATGACCTGGCCAGGGTGAATAGGCTTCGAAACGCACGATAATTTTTGCAGAGCCTGATGCCGCATATCACGAATTTGATGTTTCGAGATCCTATCTGCCTGCACCTGGCAAAAATCCAGGATGACGTACAAGACAGCGTAAAAACTTCTGGCACAGTTCTTTCTTGAATCCCCTTCTAAACCCTGTTAATTTTATAGTAGGCCCCCATAGAGTTAGGGTCGTTTTGTGCTATGCCAACTTTTAAACGCCACACTCCCCAAAAGCTAAAACCGGTTAAGCGGACGTTTATCCGCACCAAACGGCCGGCCACCGCCACCAACCCCCCTAAAGTTGTTGTACCTCTAAAGCCTGAGCCTTCATATTTTTCCAAAACGGTTGAGCCGATCGCCTCGCCGAAACCCGAAGTCGTCAAAAAACCGGTAGAACCGACCGATGTTATGGCCTCGCTTGAGCAAAAGAAGCAGTCGTTTATGACAAAAGTCGAGATGCCCGAAGATCTCAAGCCGCCATCAATGCAGCTAGCTAGCTTGGGCGAGGCACCAGAAGACAAAGAAATCGAAGATATTCAAAACCTTATTCAACAGGCCACCAAACGGTTGATGGAACTCGAGCAAAAGGCCACTGAAACGCCAATACACGAAGACGAAGCGCCGATTGATGCCTTTGATGGCATTAGTAATCCCACTGAACAAGTTGAAATGCTCTCCGCTCAACTGGAGCGTTCCCAGAAAGAGGCCAAGGAGCTTAAAGAGAAAATGTTTGAATTGGAGCGAGCTCAAAAACATGAAAAAGAACAAATGAATAAGACGCTGCACACCATGCGCAAGGATATGTATCGCGCAGCCCCTTTGCACGACACCAAGTTTTTTAGTCTTTCTAATGAGCTTAAAGATGCGCTCAAGGCTATTGAAACAATTACCGAAACTGATTTGGAAACCATCGATCTTGAAGCGGTTGCTTCGGCACCCACGCTAGTTTTACCCCAACCTGATGCTGCACCTGCGGCAACAACTCCCCCGGTAGCAATACCTGTTTCCGCTCCTGTCTCCGAGAAACCCAAAGAAATAGTTAAAGAGGCTCAAGTAGAGGGGGCAAACAAAGCTGAAGCAACAGAACCCAAAAAGAAAAAAAAGAAACTGCTGATTACCGGGGCGGCGGCGGTTGCTGTGCTTATGCTTCTGTCGGGGGCATTATCACTCCAATTAAAATCAGGGACTGATGTAGATGACGCGTTGGTGGAAGAATACTTGAAGCAGCAAACTGAAGGGGATGTGGCCGGGATCGCCACCGAGAATCCGGCTGCTAACGCGCAGACTGCCAGTGCGCCGCCAGCTCAAGCGCAGTCGCAGCCTACCAAATTCGACCAAGCTCAAGCCGATGTGCCGTTTGAGCAAACTATTTGGGATACGTTTAAAGAACCCATTTTTGGCATCGAGATGGAATACCCTGTCAATGCAGTCAATATTATCAAAACCGATAGCAGTATCACCTTTATTCGCAAAAACGGCTACATCTTCAAGGTGCAACGCGTTGAAACAGCCTTAGAACTGGAAGAATACTGGAAGCAGATTAAAGCCACGAGCCTCAACTATAAAGTCACACCTAAGGACTTTGCCAAACAAAAAGCGCTGCACCTGGAGTTGGAAGATATCACTGATTTTCCCGGGGATCGCTATTTGGTCAAAGTGGGTGATGCCATTTTTGACGTCTGGTATGCGACCGCCAGCGAAAAGTTTGTGGCTGACGACATGAAGCGGGTCGAAAAAATGCTCTCTTCGATGGTGTTCGCAGGAAATGATGTCTCAGCGCAATAGCGCTTGTCTCTAAAAAGTAGAGCGTTATTCAAAATAATGCTTAAAATCATCTGGATAGATGTAGCTTAAGTAGTGTCGCTTTCCTATACCCTGGAATACTTGGCGCATACTGGTACAGTGCTTAAGCGTATCTTCGATAGCATTGGCCAAACCTTGTTGATAATCGGGACTATCACGTTCTCTTTGGGCTTCCTCCATCATAATGATAAGACGCCCGAATAAGCTGTCTTCGGCATACCAGATGCCCCCTCTATGAAGTAGCTCTTTTGCCACCGATAGGTCAAGAGCAATTGCTGGCTCACCTTGGCAAGTGCCTTCCTGGGATGATAGGCAGTATAACCAGCCTGGCCTTGATGGCCTGTAAATAGGTCTTCTCCACCATACCCTGAAGCCCCCAGGGATCGGAAACCAATCGTCTCCCTCTCGATCATCCTTAAACTCATACATCTCAACCGTTGGATGCTGTTGAAAGTTACCCTGTAGGAGTCCCAACTTAACTGCTTGAGAAAGCTTAGGGTAGTCAAATCTAGTATCGTTACGAGGTTCAACAGGCTCTTTAGCGGGTATCCAAGGGAGACCTCCGACAGTCTCATCGCTAATCTTTATTTGATCTTCTAATCCCATAACACAAGATTGTAACACAAGAGCTAGTCTAGGACTTGCGTAGCCTGACACGTGGTCTCGACGGGGTTCTATCGTCCCGCCAAGCGCGGGACTCCAGAATGACACTCGACTGAAGTGCGCAAGTCCAGTAATAACGAATTCTGTCATAACGTCAGGCTGAATTTGCTGTGCCCTTTCAGAAACTTTAGCGTAGGAGGGTTTTAGCATCTTGCCCCAACGGAAATTCTCATAGGCACAAATTTCACATTTATCTAAAAGTATGATGTTGTCATTCCGAGCTCTTCGACTACGCTCAGGATAGGCTCTGCGAGGAATCCCTGCTCTCTGTCATTCCCCTGAAGAAGGGAATCTATACACATAAACTCTGGATTCCCGCTTAAAGCGGGGAATGACAAGAGGAAGGCTCGAGATGACATGCACACAAGCGCGAAACTCGTGATAGGCGAAGATTTCGGACCAAATCCGGAATGACAGGTAAGGCAAGTCCATTAAAGAGGATGGAGTGAGTCTTGTGCTGGCGCGGTATCATGGTTCTTTGACATATTTCCGCTCGAGCCAGCCGTGGTTCGGTTCTGGAAATACTTGGTTTGTTGGTGTAAATCCCAGCCTTTTTAGCACGGCAATACTCTCTACGTTGCCATCTTCGCAAAAAGCCACAAATTGTTTGACAGGCACTACTTGGACAACTGTTCCCATCAGTGCCTGCACTGCCTGAGTTGCCAGGCCCTGGCCTCGCTCCCCAGGATCAAGAAAATACCCAAAGCCGTAATCGTCTGGGTGGGGCTGCGTGCCAAAGAAGCCGTCATCACGCCAGAGCGATACCATGCCAGCTGGGCATGTGCCTTTCCACAAGACATAGCGAATCAAGCCGGCATCAGCTCGGTACCTCACCACTTCTTTATCCACATCTGTCGGTGTGTGTAATCTGGATGCTACCGTTACCCGTTGCCGGATGGTTTCGTCGGCGGCCAAAATGGCAAGGATTGCTGCTGCATCGCCTGTTTGAAGCGGCTTAAGCTTCAGGTGGGTACTAATGTCAATCTTTTGCAAAGATATGAGGTGATGGAGATTAAGGGGTTGCTTAGGCATAAGGCGGAGTGCAAGGTTATCCACAGGCAGATTGCATTAAAGAAACTTGCTCTTGAAGGCACTATAGCTAATTCACATATTTGCGGATGACACCCACCACTTTTCCCTGGATGCGCACGTTAGTTACATAGATGGGTGACATGGTAGCGTTTGCTGGTTCCAGGCGCACTCGGGTCGTTTCTCTGAAAAAACGCTTGAGTGTGGCCATGCCGTTTTCCAGTAAAGCCACCACGATTTGGCCATTATGGGCTTGGTCGCTTTCCTCAATCACCACATAATCGCCATCCAAAATGCCGTCCTCAATCATGCTGTCGCCTTTGACTTGCAAGACGTAGGAGCGCTTTTTGCTGGAAACCATTGCCGGTGACACTTGAAACGTTTCATTGGGGTCGGTGTGGGGCATGATGGGTGAGCCGGCAGCAATAAAGCCCATGACCGGCAAAGTGATGCCCGCGGCGTCGTTATGGTAGCGCTCGTCGATGATTTCTAACCCGCGCACCGTGCCCTCAAATTTTTTGATCACCCCTTTGCGCTTCAGAGTCTCCAGGTGTTCGTGAATGGTGGCCAGGGAGGAAACGCCAATGGCAGAAGCAATTTCCTGCAGCGTGGGAGAATAGCCGTGTTTTTGGGTGTATTGCGAGATAAATTCGACAATTTGGCGCTGGCGTCGATACAGAGTAACGGGCATACAAGTGAGTCCTTTCTATAAATAGTTGTTCTTAAGCTTTCGGCTTCGAACAATTTTTAATGCACTAATAATAGTCTTCATTGATTCCTGGATCCTCGGGTCAAGCCCGAGGATGACCTTGCGCATACTCTCAAGAGCAATTTCTTGTGGTTTAATACACTAATTGCACGCGGCTTTTTGATATGTTACCCTTACAATACCCGAACCAAAGTTAACCCGTCAATAGGGAAAATAACAGGTTTAAGGGTGTGTGAGTGAAAAACGGACTTTAATACCTTTGCGAAAATAACCTTTACTGTTCGAGCAAAAGTGAGAACTAGAAGTTATCTCTAAACCTGTTTTTGCCACTTGCGCTGGATTCTTCACTTGGCTTATGCCAGGTTCAGAATGACGGTTTTGTGGGTTCGGAGATGGGTTCTAAATGCTTGATAACTTCTCACTCGAAAAAAGTTTCGAGTTCGAAGCATATAGAACAGGACTTACGCACTTTACTTGTCATTCTCGACGATCGAGTCGGACTCGATGTGTAGGGAATCTATATAATGTAAACCTGGATTCCCGCTTTAAGCGGGAATGACACTGCGTAACTTCTGAATAGAAGTTCTGATTAATAATAACCTTACAACCCAGCGTTTCATATGCAATTCAAACTTGTTAGTCGATTTAAGCCCACGGGTGACCAACCGCAAGCGATTGAGCAGTTAGCGGCGTCACTTAGCAACGGTGCCAAACACCAAACATTGCTGGGTGTGACTGGCTCGGGCAAAACCTTCACCTTGGCCAATGTGATTGAAAAATTGCAACTGCCAACCTTGGTTATCTCGCACAACAAAACGTTGGCCGGGCAACTGTATCAGGAATTTCGCGATTTTTTCCCCCAGAATGCCGTTTCGTATTTTGTGTCTTACTACGATTATTACCAACCCGAAGCCTATGTGCCTTCAACCGACACCTATATTGACAAAGAAGTGGATATTAACGACGAAATCGACAAGTTGCGCCTGGCGGCTACCGCCAACCTTATTTCCCGGCCCGATGTAATTATCGTGGCCAGTGTTTCGTGTATCTATAATCTGGGATCGCCCGTGGAATACGATCAGTTTGTGCTCACCATTGTGCCGGGAGAATTAATTTCACAACAAAGTCTCGTGACGCGCTTCATTGATTTGCAATACACGCGTAATGAATTTGAATTCAAGCGCGGCACCTTCCGGGTTAAGGGTGATGTCATTCAGATCTGGCCCTCGCATGTTGATACCGCGCTCTCAATTGAAATGGAAGGCAATAAAAT
>CAZVUJ010000050.1:0-6222 GCA_964630135.1 uncultured Pseudomonadales bacterium
GTCCAGCTCTTTCATACATTGGACTTCGCGCTTAACGGTAGGTGGTACAAAAACCACTCCATCAATAGAATATCTATCCAGCAGAATTTTAATCTGGGGATGTATTTCATCAGTCAGTGATTTGATTAGTTTTTTCTCCTGACTCTGTTTAGCGTACAGCAGCATTTGCCCCAAGCGTGTTTTGCCAAACCGCTCAATGCTATAAAAGTCTAGGTAAAACAGTTTGTCCAGGTAGACATTGGCAAAGGTCTTTTTAAGCTTATCCATTCCATCAATAAACCCGTTTCTAGAAAACTCGTCGTATGTGCTCAGAGTATGGATATATTCTTTTGCGGTCTTAACGGGGTCTTGATTGGTTTTTTGGCACCACAACACAAAACCGTCCCAGCCTGTTTTCTGCTCTCCTCTTGGCGTGATATACAGATAACGCTTTTCAATTTCCCGTTTTATTGCCAAGGGAATTACAGAATATCCCAGAGCCTTGGTTATTGATGATTGGTTGATAAGGTAGAAAACTTTTGGTGGTTTGCCAATTTTGCGCAACTGGCCCGACTCGAGCAAGTTTTTTAATTGTTTGCGTACTGCCCGAGGGGTGATGTCAGACAAGTAATCAACCAGTTCTTTTCCGCTGGCCTGATTGTTTTCTTTGATATAGTGAATGATCTTCTCAGATGTTTTCATGACTCGATTGTACCAAAAAAAGTTCCTAATACACTAGGAACTAGGAACTTTTGTGGGCAAGCGGTAACACTTTAAGACTTTAGGAACAGATTAAGACGTCATCCTGGAGTGCAGCGATAGGATCTAGGGTGGATAGCCGAGATTCAATCAACCTTGAGTCAACTCCCTGGCTTTTGGTCAGGGGAAAGTGGTAAAATATTGTAGTCAAGAGTATTAAGAGTAGATTTATGCAAAAAATACCAGCCCAATATTCTGATCGAGAACTCAATAGATTGTATGTTCGATGGATTCTGGGCAAGAATCGTCAACGAGAATCGTTAACGCACGAAGAACTTCTCGCCTTAGTTCAGGCTGGAAAAGTTAAAAAATACCAGCTAACTCCCATTCAAGTTGAATATATTGAAGATAAACCAGAGGAAGAAACGGTTAGTCCGATTTCTGAGACAAAACAAAATCTTGGTCTGCAGGACTATGCGACTCTTCTTAAAGATGAAATTGACAATAACCAACAATTGCTGGAGGACTTTCAAGGATCAGTAGAAAGGGTCGCGGATATAATATCCGAAGGACTATTAATTAATAGTCAACTGGACTACGCACACTTGGTCGGAGATAAAGTATGGAATAATCTCGATGAACCGACTCGAAAAAAATTAGGATTTGCTTTATTTATCAATACATACAATATCAGTCCGAGAACATTTCGCGATGAATTAATTAGACGAATTAACTCCAGTTAATATGCCATCACTTGAGTCACCTACCGTACTTGATGCTGTTTTTACCGCTTTTACCGCTGATGAGCTTATGGCCGCCAGATCACATGAGAAAGTGCTCGAAAGAGCTGTTGATCGTAAAACATTGTCTGATCAGCAACGATTGGAGCTTTCTCAGGCTATTGCTAGAAGAGCTCAAGAACAAGAACAAGATCCGAGTAAAGCATATAACGCTCAGATAAAAACTGAATTGCTTATGGGCAAAGGAAATAAAAACATCCTTACGGCATTTGAGAAAAGTATTGAGGATGATCCAAACTGGGCCGATACAGCCGCAGATGTTATTATAACCTATAAAAGAACTCTTTCTACCAGAGGCAGAGGGTCAAAGATTCAGGCGGGAATACCCCCAAATGAAGGTGATGTGCCCCCAGAGATTTTAGAATCCTTGAATCAAATTATGCCTGGTTTTTCAGATTTAACACAACCTCTAAAAGGCATGAACTATTACAGTATAGAGCAGTTGTTGTTAATGGGTAAAGATTCTCAAGAGAGTTGGGATAATTTCCGAAAAGATTTTCTAGAATTTGCTATTCCAAGTGGTTTAGATCCAGTGGCATTCGGAAATTTGGCGGAGGCACAGTGGAAAGCGATTGAAGGCACAGAGGACGAAGAAATGTTTCGCAAAGTTCAGGCATGGCAATTGATGGTGGATTTAATGGCCGTAAAGAGTGGTCCGTATGCCCAGGTAGCCAGAGCAGCTCAAATGTTATATCCGACTATGAGTTTGGATGGCGCCACCAATGTTGTACTCATGGGGACAGGTGCACAGCATGTGCTTCAGCTACGAGAAGCTTTAGCAGGACACGGAGAGCATGTGGCAAAGCAGTTGGAAGAAGTTTCGCCTACAGGTATTGAAGTTGCCGCACTATTGCATGCAGTTATCAGGCCAATTGTTGTAGAAACTAATTCCGGAGAAAATACGGTCTTTGAATTAGGAGTGGCAAGCGCGTTGGATCAGTTAATTGGGAATGAGCGCTCCTTCATCGACCGTGATTCTGCTGGTAAGCCTTTGTATCAACTTACTTGGAATGGGAGCGTAGTTAAAGGAGCTTACACCGAAGTGAAGGCAAGAGTTAACACCTTGCCTGAAGCAGCCCGACAAGAAATCACTAAACGAGGATTGATTAGGCCTTCATGGAGGGAGGGGGCTTTTGCTGGTAGAGGTAAGTTGGGTGAAAAGATTTATACAGAGTCTGACATGTTTATTGCTGAGACAATGAAAGGTCCTTTTGCTGCGTCAGTAATCCAACAATTAAAAGACCAAGGTGTCGATTTGGCAGACATTAAAGCCTTGTGGGCTACGGGAGAGAATGGTGAGCAGTTAGATGATAAACACGAGTTGTATCGATTGCGCTACCAAAAAGTTGCTGGAGAATATGGATACAACCGCCGACGAGCAAGTCAACTCAGAGGTCGTTTGGCGGCTCCTGACCAAAGAAATCAGGCATTAGCTGACTTATTTGGAAAAACAGGCGCTGATGTGGAAGCGCAATTAAGAGCAGATGTTGTTAATAAACTTGTTGAGAATGCAATTAGACAGGAAAAAATTGATACAAAAGCTGACGATATTTCCGTCACTCCTGAAGAAATTAATCGAAGGAGAAATGACAATCCGCCATCTGCAGCTGAAATTGCTGCAGAGTTGGAAAGTCAAATTAAACAACGTATTGACGTTGATGCCCGCGCTCACTCAAAGGCAGCAATAGCATTGAGAAAGCGTGGTGAAGAGGTAAATGACGAAAATTTGAAAACAGAGATAGATAAAGTCGCCCGCAGAGCTGGTGCTGAAAAAATAATAGGCGCGGCAGTTATCACGACATACGGTCAGTATATTGACATTGCCTATGCACTTTCCGACGTACTCGGTCACTCGATGCTTTTTGACGTGCGACAAGACTACGATCATTTAAACGAATTATGGAACAAAATGGCTACGACGTATGGATATGATGAAAAATACAAAATCACTTTTGCGCACGCAAGAAAGCTTATGCAGTCCTACATTAGAACAATTTTGGCCTGGAAAAGGAAAGATATTGATCCAGTGCTTATTTCACTCAGTGGTAATGCTAAAGAAGTTACTGCAGCCTGGCAAAACCCTTTAAACCCTGAACAAGCCCCAATTATTCCGGGAATTACTTTAGTCGGCGGCAAAAGGTTGAGTGGTTTAAAAAAATCTGAAGAAATGGTGGAATTCTCAACTGGCAAACTCACAGGGAAAGAATTGTATGAAAGCATTACCACAACAATAGAAGCAATTTTATACACAAAGTCAGGATGGCGTGTGACCGATTCCAATCAAAGAGATAACGCCAATCACTTGGCTTTATTGGCCCGAACTGATCCTCAAAAAGCAAGAGAAGTTGCCACTCGTTATTTAGAGGCGTATATAAATGGGTACAACAATCGCGCGCCTCAAGAGTTTCCTAGTTCCAATTTAGAAGCGCAAGCAAAACTTTCAGCACTTTCCGATATAAAAGTAGAGCACCTTACAAGAGTAAACTTTAAATCATTGCTGGCCATACTTGGATATGAGGATATGAGTTTAGATGATGCTGAGTATCAAGGAGTGCTAGGCTTAAGCAAGTTAATAGAAGTCCGCTCAAGTAGGCATCTAGTTACTGGTGAAATTCAAAAATGGTTTAAATATATGAGCAAATACCCTGAGCTGGCTGTGGCAGAAGGGAAAGCATTATCTCATATTATTGAAGCGTTAAATAATGCACTTAACCCATTGTTCCACAACCTGGTTGGAGGTTTGCCTGATCAAATTGGAACTTTAAGTGCCGACAGTCCCGGAGAAGCCCTTGCAAAAGCGATGGTGAATGTTCTTTTTATTGGAAAAAGGAGAAATAGTGAAGCATGGAAATATCTTGAGCAAGTTTTTGAAGCAGTCGATGAAAGTGCTGGGATTATTGGATATATGAGCGCGACTGAGCAGCGACAGAACATTATGGATATTGTGATGGCCGTGGACGAGTTTTCGGGAAAAATTATTTCCGGAGCAAGATATAAATGGTTATCAGGAGTAAAAGGTGAGCATGGATCCCAAAGAGAATATTTAACATTAGATTTTAAAAACTCAAGAGAAGAAAATTTGGCCGTGGAAACTCTTAGAGCAGCTGGCTATACAGTTATTTACCCGAAAACATCTGTGTTTGAAGATCACGATTTAGAGAATATGTTGGCTCATGGAGAAATTTCTGAAGATATGTTGCCTGAAGAGGGATTGTCAGAAGATGAATTAGCAGAACGCGAGTTTCGATTAATTAGTCGATTAAAGGAATTAGGTAGGTGGAAACAAAAAAAACCATATGTTACCTGGGGAATTCAGCCAATATTTTACGCTGAGGCAGAATTAGGTGTAGATGGAGCGTTTTTGGACACAGAAGGTCAAGAAACAGGTTTGGAGATTTATGGTCATCGAGGAAAAGAGCGACTTATGGTAATTTTATTAACCGAAGTGCTAATGGACAAGATGAAACTCACTGAGCAAGATGTTATGGAGTTACTAGTCAACTTAGAAATGATTAAGAGAGGGGATGAGTCAAGAATAGAACAAATTTGGAAAGAGTATAGAGAGATCAAAAGGCGACACATGGAAACAATTGATGCTGAGTTAGATTTAAAAGAAGCTGCTGTCTAATACTCTAATATAATTAATCTCGAATAAGTGAAGCCCTTGAGGAAAATGGTTGCTTTACGAGCGTCCTCTGCGTGATCCTGCTCCTGGAACATGAACGCCGCCGCTTGCAGTATCAATTGGGTCCACTCCACCTGCAGCAGCTCTCTCTTGGGAGCGAATATCAGAAAGTGTTCGGGCGATGTCTCTTCTTCTGTGCGCTTCTTCTCTTACACCAGCCTCATATTGTTTAATACGACCACCCGCTCTCCAAGTTACGAATTTCTGCACTGCAGAGGCTCCAATGTACTGACCAGCACCTGTTACTAGAGCACTTGAAAGCAATTTGGCAGGAGTGGTTATTGGTGACGCTCCTCTCATGAAGTTCTGCATTGCCAAGGCGCCGAGCTTGTCTTCTTGGACACCAAAGGCGGCTTTAACGATGTTGACCACCTCGGGCAAGAGCATGAGAATGCCAAAGCCGATGAGGGCTTGGAGCACGTCGGCCGTGCCGCTGTTTCCCGGCAGCACAAACGGGGGCGTGAATCCACCCGGATCAGCCGGACCACCGGCGTTGTTGAAGCTTGCGCCCCAGTTTCTGTTGAAGCCCACTTCGGGATTAACTTCGATATCCATGTCGTTGGTGCCAGTGGCGGTGTAGCCCATCATGATGACCCCCAACAGAATCATGGCAGCGACAGCGGGGAACACCATGGCGTCAGCAGCAATTTTTTTGAGCCAGGTCATAAAGGCATTGGAGTTGGGGAAAGCGTTGGGCAAAATTTGCAAGGGAGCGGTGACGACGTTTATGATCAAGCTGATATAGGCTTTAAGCAGGGCAAAAAAGGTGCGCACAATGGCGATGAGAATAGCGATGGCGGCAATCAAATACCCAATAATAGAGCTTAAGAATTGACCCACCACACCGGGCAAGCCGGTTGAGGTGATAACTTCGCGCACGATTAAGGAGATGCCATAGGCCACCCGGCCGGCGGCCTCGCCCATACCAATAAAATACTGGAAACCAATGCCAAAAATACTTTTACCCAGTAATGCCTCTGCTGCCGCCCGCCCATTCATCAGTAGGCCGCCTAATTCGAAGGCGCCAGCGATAAAAAAGATCAAAAAGTAAATGAGATC
>CAZVUJ010000051.1:0-6176 GCA_964630135.1 uncultured Pseudomonadales bacterium
AAGCCTTGTTTTGGGAGAGTAGTTTAGGTCAACTCTACCTTTTGGGCTCACCAGAGCAACTCTGTTTTCCCCAGACTGCAGCGCAAGTGGCACGCGCCGTGGTGCGGGAACTCTTTGTGTTGCGGCAGGATAAGCAGGTGTGTGTGGTGCGAGGCCAACATGGTTTGCCTCTGATTAACATCGCCTTGGCGCTGAAACAAGCGCTGAGTGCGCGTGGTGACGCTGAAGCCGTCATCACCCCTCTTTTTGCTGAGGTTAAGCCTCATACTGATTTTGCTGATAGTGCCATAGTAACCACCCCGGGTGAAGTGGATGTCAATCAAGTGTTACCACCACCCTCTCGAACCCCTCAGCAGGTTGTGGTGCCGCAGGTGCAAGAATTGCCCATACTCATGCCCGAAATGGGGCATGCGCTCAAACAGCAGAGCCCAGTAGCTTTGCCCACTCCCCTACCTCCGCCTCCGCTTATTTCCTCTGTGCCCAAGGAGATCGTCGCAAAACCCAAACAGCTTATTCCTCGAAAACCCAAGGCACTAATTCGTTTTTCTCGGCGCAAAACCAAGCCACAAACCAGTAGGCGCAAGCGGGCAATCTGGGCAGGACTAACCTCCCTTTTATTAGTGGCAATGATAGTGGGGTGGCTCCTTTTCCCGTTTGTGCAGTTTGCCCACACTTCCAAGCAGTTGCTCGCCTTATCTGCGGGTGAGGGCAATCAACCCCTCCTGATTACCCAATTACTTCGTTCTCAAGAGCGGATCACCACGTATTTTTCCTTAGCTGCCCGATTGGTGCCTGCTAGGTTCGAAGGACAGCTGTTTTCTCTCAACGAAGGTGTGGCACAAGCCACCAACCTCCTGGTGTTTCACTCGCGCTTGAAGGGCCTCCACCAAAACTTGGGGGGATTGTTGGCAAAAAGCCTGGGTCTTACTGAGGGAGAGGTGTACCGGGATGCGGCCGATGTAGCCCAATTAGCCCAGCAAAGTTACCAAGACCTCACCACACTTGAACTAACAATAACACCAGAAACGCTCAAAACCTTGGTTACGGGGGATGCGGGTTTGCGGGCAGACACGCTTAAAGAAACAAAACAATCACTCAAGAAATTGCAAGTAGCCTTGCAAGCCTTCCCCTCTGTCTTTCCCCCTCATCAAGCCACAAACGTGTTGGTTTTGGTGCAAAATAGTCAGGAATTGCGTCCCACGGGTGGATTTATTGAGTCAGTGGGTTTGCTGCACTTTAACTCAGGCAAATTAGTCAGCAGTGAATTTACTTCGAGTTATGAGTTGGACGCCCTCCTTCAAGGAAAGGTAGAACCACCCGAAGACTTACAGCGGTTTTTGGGTGAATCTCAATGGTATGGGCGGGATGCCAACTGGGATCCTGATTTTACCAGTACCGCCAAAAGCGCGGCTTGGTTCTATCAAAAACAAACTAACAATCAGATTGATATGGTGGTGGCCGTCACGGTGCCTGCTCTAGCAGAATTGTTGAGTGAGGTTGGAGGTGTTACTCTGCCCGATGGCACGCAGCTTATGGGTAATGCTTTGCCGAGTTGGTTGGAGGAGTCGCAACAAAAACTTTCAAGCACCCAAACCACGCAACCTTTGTTAAGCTCGGTAGTTGAGTTAATCGTTAAAAAAATCCAGACACCCGGACAGGTAGATTTTTTTCGCGTGGCAAGAGCCTTAGGGACATCCCTGGAACAAGCCGAGGTGTTAGTTACGGTAGTGAAGCCGGAACTCGCTACTTCATTTAGTGCGCTCGGGTGGACTGGCTCAGTGCTCTCACCCGTGTGCCCCGCGGTGTTAGCTCAAAGCGAGTGTGTGGTTGATGCGCTATATGTTGCTGAAGCGAACGTAGGAGTTAATAGTGTCAACGCGCACCTAGCCCGCTCGCAAACCCATGCGGTTTCAATTTCTACAGACAAAATTACCCACACCCACCAGACTACCTATACTCACACCGGTCAAAGTAGCGCTTGGCCGGGAGGCGTGTATCAAGCCTATGTGCGCTACTACTTGCCCTCCCAAGCGCGATTTATCAAAGCCAGCCAAGATGGAGTGGTGATTGCAGCTAATGATATCTACCAAACCCAAGCCAAGGATAAAAACTACGTTGGTTTTTTGATCCGAGTGCCGCCCAATTCCACCAGCCAGGTGGTATTTGAATATGACCAAATCAACTCGAGTGATGCCACCCAAGCGCTGACCTACGCTTTGCTTATCCAAAAACAACCCGGGATTAGCCAGTCTCCCCTCTCGCTTTCACTTGACTACCCAACGTCGTATACGCTCAAGCGCGTCAGCCACCCTTATGCCTTAAGCGATAATCATCTCTTAGTTAATGATGCGCTCACCCAACACTTTTTCCTGGCGGTTGAATTGAAGCCTTAAGTTTGTTAAGATAGCTGGCTGTTTAGCTTCGAGGATTTTTTTATGGCACAAACCCACAAACTGCGTGTGGCTCCCCGCACTCTCTTTGGCAAAAAAACCAAACAATTACGTCGTGCGGGAGTAATTCCTGCCAATATTTTTGGCAGCACCATCGACTCCCTTTCTGTTGAGTTGCCGCTAGCAACCTTTAAAAAGCTCTATGCTGATTCAGGGGATACGCATGTGGTGAACCTGCAAGTTGAGGGTGAGGCCAAGACGCGGCCGGTGTTGGTGTCTCAGGTGTATTACCATCCGGTAACTCAAACAATTGATCACGTGGATTTTAGGCAAGTGGATTTAACCCAAACGATTAATGCCCAAATTCCTCTGGAAGTGGTGGGTGAATCACTGGCGGTGACCGATTTAGGAGGGATGTTAATTACCTCGATTGATGAGGTTGAGGTTGAAGCGCTGCCACAGGATTTACCCGATAAAATTGTGGTGGATATCTCCACGTTAACGGAATTAAACCAATCGCTGCAAGTTAAGGATTTGGCTGTTGATACCGTGAAGGTCACCATGTTGACCGATCCGGAAACCGTGGTTGTGGTGGTCCAGGAAGCTCAATCGCAAGAGGAAGAGGTGGCTGAGGAACCAATTGAAACCGTAGTGGGTGAGCAAGACTCGAGTGAAGCCGTAACAGGTGAGCAAGAGGCAGCTTAAAGAGTAAGGTGCTTGAAACTGGTGCCGCCTAGTCGTTTATTTCCAATTTAGTGAGCGCGTCTTGAAGTGGATGATTTTCTGGTATGCGTGTGCGCAGGGTTTGCACTAAACCCGCTGACACCGATGGTGTGGCTGCGCCGCCGCCAGCTAATATCAGCAGTGCATGGGGGGTTTGTTGATAGATAAGCGAGAGATGGGCTTTTTCCCGAAGCACCCTGTTGAGGTGGTTTATTTCAAGCTGGGGGTTATTCATGAGCTTTGCATAGACGCATCGGGGAAATGAGGTTACTCTTTGCGGGTGAAGCAACCTACCCAGAGTAAAGGTTTTGCTGGGCAGCGTCACAAACGCAGGTGTTACTCCCCTCCTCCAGTTTACCTGAAGCAGAAACTCTCCAAGCAGGAGACAAGCAGAGATAACCACTGCACAGAATAACCACCGTTTTTTCAGTGCGTTCATGCTTGTAGTGTACCGCACCTCTTAAAAAAACTTACTACTTGGTCAGGATTTACGCCCTTTACTCGAGTGTTGCTCTGGATCCGCTGGCTGGTAGAGATAGAACCTGTCCTAAAACTTGATTCAGGAATCCCGTCGAAACCACGCGTCAGACTGAGTATCAAGCGGCTTTAGTCGTAAGTGGTGGGCCAAGGTTGAGCAATAAGCAAACCGGCATAACCCAGTTCTTGCCAGGCAGCTTCGGTGACAAACGGCACAAACGGGTGGAGGAGGAGTAAAAAGGTTTTAAAGCCGTTTTCCAGGGCTTCAGCGCTTAATTGACCTTGTTTTGTTTGTTCGATGCACTCATCACAGAACCAATGCCAAAATTCGTTGTGAACCACTTCAGCGGCCTGACCGGGGCGCATGTGTTCCAGGTGCTCGGTCACTTCGGTAATCACGGCGTGAAGTTTGGAGGTAAAAGATGCAAGGGAGTCATCCTGAGCGTTAGCGAAGGATCTAGGTGAGGCAGTCGCCACTTCTTGATTCGCTGCGCTCGCTTCTTCTCCCGCCAGGGGCGGGACTCCAGAATGACTCAAAAGGCCCACTTGCTGACTTTGCTGATTCATTTTTATAAACCGGGCGGCATTCCAAATCTTGTTAGAAAAATTGCGCATACCCTTCACCTTGCTCTCCCCTACGGCTGCGCCTTGGCCGGGAACACTACTTATTACCAACGCCATACGCAAGGAGTCAGCTCCATATTTTTCCACCAGGTCTAAGGGATTAATCACATTGCCTTTGGACTTGCTCATTTTTTGGCCCTTTTCATCCCGAATAAGCCCATGAAGATAGACGGTTTCAAACGGAGTTTTGCCGGTCAAATACAAACCCATCAGCATCATGCGCATCACCCAGAACATCAGAATGTCATAGGCTGTTTCGAGAACGGACGTGGGATAGTAAAAATCGAAATCCCCTTCTCCCGTGGTTTTGAGGGTGTTAACCGGCCATTGGCTCGAAGAAAACCAGGTATCAAAGGTGTCAGTTTCTTGGAGGTAGTTGGGTCCTGGTGCTTCTCGGCTAACGACGTATTTAGCTTGAGGCGGGGCCGTCAGGGTTTGGAGATTTTGCTTAATCAAGGCAAAATCATGGTCCTGAAGCAGCTCACTCATGAGCCCGCTTATATACTTGCCTTCCTTGTCCAGGAAGCCGACTACTAGAAAATCGTTAGGATGTGCGTTGGTTTTTGATCTTTGATCATTAACCTTTGATCTAATTTCATACCACACCGGCATGCGAATCCCCCAGACAATTTGCCGAGAGATGTTCCAGTCGCGCAAATTTTCCAGCCAGTGGCGCAGGATTTTGTCATGCCCTGCCCCATACACTACGGTTTCTCCCCGATCCAAAACGGCCAAGGCTTGCTTGGTCAAGGGTTTGACCTGGACAAAAAACTGGGCCAAGGGCAATGGTTCCAAGATGGTGTTGCAACGATAGCAGGTAGCCACGGCATTGAGGTGGGTGGCGTCGATGTTGACCAGCAAACCATCTGCCCTCAAATCCTCAACCATAAGCTGGCGGGCTTCTAACACTTTTTTGCCGTGGTATTTCTTGGCCCGCTCTACATAGTTGGATTCAGTTCTCTCGCCTGCCGCCTCAATAAACCAGGAGAAATCCATTTTGCCTTGGAAGTCAATAATGGGGGTGACGGGCAGGTTATAGCGCTTGCCCAGTTCAAAATCATGTGGGTCGTGGGCAGGGGTCACTTTCATAATACCCGTCCCAAACTCGGGATCAACGTCTTCGTCGGCGATAACCGTCATAGCAATTGGTCCCAAAAGTCCCGTAATTTCATACGTCTTGCCAATCTCATCTTTGTACCTAGGGTCATTTGGGTTTACCGCCAAGGCAGTGTCGCGGAACTTGGTTTCAGGTCGGGCTGTGGCAATAGTGAATTGGCCATACTTGAGATAATAAAGGGGATTGGTTTGCTCCACCCGCTTAATTTCGAGTTCTGAATAGCCGGTACCACACTTGGAGCAATAATTAACTAAGCCCAAGTCGCGGTACACGAGGCCGTCTCGATGCATGGTTTCAAACGTTTGCAGGGTTAAATCGACACAATCATCATCGAGAGTGAATTTCCGACGCGTCCAATCCAGACTAAAGCCCAAGCGCTTAAGTTGGTTAACGGCGATGTCTGAATTTTCTTGAACATACTCCCAGATCATGTGGTAGAGTGTCTCTCGGTCAAAATTAAACCGGCTTTTGCCTTGTTTGGCTAATTTTTTTTCAAAGACATATTGCGTCTCAATGCCCGCATGATCGGTGCCTGGCAGCCACAGGGTGGCATCACCCAGCATCCGGTGGTAGCGGATAAACACATCTTCGACGGTATACATGGCATGGCCGACGTGTAGGGGATCGTTGGCATTAGGTGGCGGCAAGATAATTGAAAAGGGCTTTTGGCCACGTTTTGCGGCTTCAGCCGGGGGTGGGGGAGTGAAGGCTCCGCTTGATTCCCAGTGTTCATAGATTCTTTGTTCATAGTGGGTGTGGTCGTAACGAGGGTCCATGGTTCTCCTTAAAATAAATAGCTACAAAAAAAGCGGCACACATCCTTTGTTTGCAAAAGGCCGAGTCAG
>CAZVUJ010000052.1:0-6159 GCA_964630135.1 uncultured Pseudomonadales bacterium
GCCAACGCTTGCCGATAAAGCTCACTGACAATGGTGTAGTGGCGCAGGTTGGCGTCTTTAATATTGACGTAGGCTTGAAGAGCGATAGGGATGATAACCAGCGACAGGGTGAGGGTTGCTCCTTTGGGCTTTACGCCTAAGGCCGAAACAAATCGTTTGCTGCGGTAATAAGCGAGGTGCAAACCCAAACCCGAAAGCAGTGCCAGGGGCAGAGTGCTTAGCAAATATTGCCGCTGCAGAATCGCCTGGCCGCCCAGATCTTGAGGAAAGGTGAGATAGGCAACAAGCAGCAGGCCACTGCCTACAAAAAGCAGCAGGATAAAGCGGGTGAAGCGTGAAGCCAGGCTCAAGCTATATTTTGCTCCAATGAGCAGTAGGAGGAGGGGCATCACCCCCCAATGACTCAGGAGGGTTTTGGCATAGGCCAAGAGGGAAGTAGCGCTTTTAGACACGCTCAAAGCACTCAGATAGGCGCTTACCTCTTTGCCCTGTTGGTAGCGCTCACCCGAAAAATCCTCCCGGGTTACCATGGCGGCAAGACCCTGAAGGGTCGGTTCAAAACTCCAGGAAACGCTGGCGGTAAGGTGCATCGGAATCATAAGGAGGATGGGGGCCAGGAAGCCGGCAACTAGAGCCGCAAGGGTGAGAACTTTGGTTTTAGGAGTAGATAACACCCGGCGCACTGACCAGAGATAATAGACATAGGCGGGCAAGAGAAACACGGTCACTTGCAAGTGAGATAGGCCCAAGCCATATAAGGCAAGTGCTGCCCAAAGATAGCCTGCTTTTTGAGGGTGCTGCTCAAACACGCTTAGTGCCCACCACGACAAGCTCACTAAAAACAAACCAAAGACATATTTTTCGCTCAAGTGGCTATAGAGGAAAAAGAGATAGGAAAATCCTAAAGTCGCTGTGGTAAGGAGGCTTAGCAGGCTTCGCTCCCAGAGCTTAAGCTTAAACATTGGGTGAGGCTTTTTCGCATGTGAGAGCAGCGAAGATAAGCGGTAGGTCAAGATGTAGAGTATGGTTACCGTGAAGGATGATAACACTACCGTAAAGAGATGGCTGTTGGCCGCCACATTGAGGCCGGTGGGCACCTTTTGAAACCAATGCAACAGCAGATTAAACAAGGGAAATCCAGGCGGATGCGCCAGACCGCCAAAATAGGCTGTGGTGATAAGCTCGTCCGAATCGCCATAGCCAACGTTGACAAGCGGCATGGTGAGAAAACTTATCGCGAAAAAAAGACTAAACACAACAAGACATATGCCAAGCGGCGGGTTGTGTCCAGTTGTTTGACTTGTTTTTTGAGAGTGGATCATGTTTACTTGAGTGGTAGCGGTAAAAAACTGGACAATTCTCACTATTTTGGATACCCCACTATAGCCTAAGTCGGATATAAAGGTCAAATAAGGACTTGATGTAAAACTATGTTTGCTCCCCTTGACGTTATCTACCAACTGTTTGTGGGTCGGCACCCCGATGCCAATTGTCTTGACCATGCCGGCGAGGTGCTCAGTCGCCTCCAAACATTTGCCTGGGATAGATTGCGAGAGCGCGGAGTGACTCAGGTGTATCTTTTAGGTTTGTGGGATAACCGCGGGCCGATTGTGGTTGCGAGCGAGGAGGGGGTGGACTTGAGTCACGATACTCGGCGAACTCCTTCCGTTTTTGCCATCACTAACCACACCCAGGTCAACCCGCTCTTGGGAACCAATGAAGAGCTCGCCCGCCTGGTTGATACGTTAAGCGCTTGCCATCTGGGTGTCATTGTTGATTTTGTTCCCAACCATACCGGCAGGATTCATCCCTGGGTTTCCGCCCATGCGGAATATTATCACCACACCAGTGAGGGCTTCTTGACCGAATTTTCCGGTGATGTCTATAAATTGAACTATGAGCATCCCGGCACCGTGGCAGCCATGAAGCAAGTATTAATGACCCTGGCCGGTTTAGGCGTGGCCGGGGTGCGCGCTGACATGGCGCATTTGGTGCCCCTCTCCTTTTGGCGCGAAGCCCTGACTGAGGTGAAACAAGCCTTTCCTGGGTTTTTATGTATTGCTGAGGCGTATGCTCCCAGCTTGTTTGATACCAAAAGCCTTGACGATTTAGTGGCGGCTGGATTTGACCTTCTTTATCACGAAACGCTCTACCGCAACTTCAAGCAATGCCTTGATGCTCATGAGCCCTTAGCCTATCTCGAAGCGCACCTAACCCATTACCTCGCTCATACTCCAGCTACTCGGCTCAATTATGTGTCCAACCACGATGACCCCAGCCCCGGGGCTCTGGAAACACTGCTCGCGTTAGTGCTCCTCCTGCCCTCTCCCCTGCTGCTGTACAACGGGAGCATGGTGGGCATGCACAAGCGTTTAAGCCACCACTCGCTGGAACTACTACCCGCTCAGTTTGATGATTTTGCCCATGCCACTACCCCGCTTGACCACTATGTGAACCTGAGGCTTAAGGGGCATGTTGCTGAGAAGCTCACCCTGACGAATAGAACCTTTGAACTCAAGTTGCGCCATTACCCCGATCCCATTCATATCACCTTGTAAAAGCACCCTCCTATGCCACCTATCCTGCCGCCCTCATTTTGCAAACGAGTCGTGGGTGACACACTCACCTTTTCACTCGAGCTTGTGTCCACCTTCCAAGAATATAAGCTGGTGAGTAATGCTCACCTTCAAGTCCATGAGCACCGCTTTCACCCTCACAAGTGGCGGCAGACTTGCTCTTTGCAACTTAAGCGCTCAGGCTTTTTTTGGTGGCGGATTGAAGGCAGAAAATCACAACATGATCCCTGGGAAAGAATCAAAATGGATGAAGAGTATGTGCGCGGGGAAGTGCAGGTGGATCCGGCGTGGATGTCGCAGGCGATTGTCTACAACGTCTTTGTCCGCTTTTTCAAAGGTCAAACGGCTGAGAGTGGCTCACTTCGCCCCGGCGAGGGCGGCACCTTTGATGATGTTAAGGCTCATTTGTCTGAGCTTAAAGCTATGGGGATCAATACTCTCTATTTGAACCCTATTCACTTAATCGGCACTATTCGGCGCAAATATAACCTCCATGATTTGCTGCCCCCATACTTGCAGCCAGGAAGCCCCTATTCAATTAAGGATTACAAATCAATTGACCCGGAACTGACCTACGACCGGGATACCAACAAGCATTTGCTCTCCGACCCTCAGCAGGAATTCAAAGACCTGGTGGTTGCCGCCCATGCGCAAGGGATTTTTGTGATCATGGATTTGGTGTTCAACCACACCGCCCACGATTTTGTGTTTCAGCGGATGCGCCCGGAATGGTTTCTCTATAAGTTTGACCCTCTCAACCTGGAACTGCCCTATTTGAACGCGGAGGACATTAACCAAGGTTTGCCCTGGGGCGACCCGCAGCATACCGTGCCCCCGTTTGACCACGGTGCTTTTTTTGAAGACGCCGCCCAGCTTAATTGGGAGTTTATGATCCCGCACGTGGACGGGTTTGCGCCCAAAAACCCCTCGCTCAAAGAAATGTGGGACTATTTTGTTTCGATTCCGCAGTATTGGGTCAAGCACTACGGTGTTGATGGCTTTCGCTGCGATGTGGCCTACCGGGTGCCTCAGGCTTTTTGGCGCGAGTGCATCCGCAAAACCCGACAACTGTCAAGAGAACTCAAAAATAATTTGTCCCATGACGTGATTTTTATTGCCGAAACCTACACCGATTCCTTGCGTGAATTGCAGGAGGCGGGTTTCTCGTGCGTCTATTCCGATTACTCGCATAAGCTGGGGCGCCCGTTGGAACTCAAAGGTTATCTCGATTACCTCTACAACTTGAGTGGTGATTTTTTCCCCGATGGCTCGAAGTGGTTTTTGTTTCCCGAAAGCCACGACTTTGCCCGCACGCCGCAAAAAATCCTTGGGCATGAAGCCACCAATATCCATAAGGCGTTGTTGGCTAATCAATCCCGATACTTGCTTACTGCTACTTTGCCAGGTGTGCCGCTTATTTTCAACGGCTTTGAAAAAGTCGAGTGGCAACCGGTGAATTTGTTTGCCTATGGGGCTGTGGACTGGGAGCGCGACAGCGACCTTAAAGACTTTATTGCCAAGGTGAATGCGATTCGCCATGAGCATCCGGCCCTGCGCAAAGGCAACTACACTTTCCTGGAAACTAATCAGGGTTTGATTGAAACCACTCAGCTGTTTGCCTTTATGCGGGTGTATGGTGAGCAGCAGATTATCGTGGTCGTCAATATGGATGTGCACCACCAAGCCGGCCCAGCACTCCTGTATTTGCCCGATAGTTTTAAATACCACTACAGCCTTATTGACTTGCTCACCCACAGAACTTATAAACGATCGGGTCAGGAGCTACCGATTGAGCTTAATCCCGGCCAAAGCCACGTATTCTTGGTTGGATAATAAATCGTACGATGAAAGTAATTTGAAATAACCTATCACAGGTATATAATCATAAAAAATTGTTAGACAAGTTTAAAGGAGGTTATATGGGAATGTGGTCTGGAAAATTAGCCGAAATTGATCCTCAATATCTAGTTGTTACGGAGGGAAGTAATGTTAGCTTTGTAAGCGAAAATGATGAGAGAGGCCAGGTAGGAACTCATCCAAGACTTGCTCATGTTCTTGCTTTTGGACTTGTGGCAACAAATAATCCCGTTCCAGAAGATCTCATTGAAGCAGCAGCCCAATCTTTGACCCTCAAAGGTCAAGATCAGCTCAGAAGATCACTCACAAGTCACAACGCACTATATGAAAGACTTCCAGAAATGTATTCCCTTGCTAGGGAGAATGTATTGGGATTAATCGGCTATCATGCTGATGGTGGGGCTACAACCCAGCAGGAAGCAGATTTGCGTAAAGCAAGGTTACAAGTAGCCACGGTTTCGCTTTTGACCTCAGATTTTCGATAAAAATACTATTTTTCTGATAACAGGCATACTCTGTCATTCCCGTGTGAGAGGGAAATCCAGGCTTGCATTTTATAGATTCCCGATGCCCTCCTTCGCATGAAGCTTCTAAAAAGGACGAAACAGGTGCGTTTCGCCGAGTCTAACTCGGCTTCGCGTGCCTCCTTAAGGAATGACAATTATAGTGCGTAAGTCATGACGTAACTAATTTGTCAAGTCTGATGAGGGAGGCTTTTTACCCGCAAGCTCATACACCTCCACCCAACTGCCGTTGCGCTCGAAGCGTTTGAGGAGCGTGGCTTGACTGGCATCGAGGATTTTTTTGCACTCCATTTGCACCGGCGAATAGGGATGGAATACCAGCAGGTGGTTTTGAGAACCTTGGGCAGAAGTAGTGGAATCGCACAGGGCAAAGGGCAAGGCTGTATCAACATAACCCAAATAGGGTTGGGTGAGTTGTTGGTTTTCCGGAAACGCGCCCACAATGTATTTTCCCTGGTGGGTCAGTTCCAGGTATTTAGCCGTTTGGCGAAAGACAAAAATTCGGTCCAAAGCGGTCAAGTCCGAGGGGGGGCTAAAGGCATACGAATTGGTGGCTTCAAGCTGAGGGTACCAGCTCAGGATAAACGCCGCCAATACAGCCACGCTTGCTCCAATCACGACGCTTGGTGCATGCTTGCTAGACAGATTGGCAGCGGCTTTCTCCATAAGCCTAACCGCGCTTACTATCCATAGAGGTAGGACCATAAGGCTGTAGCGCAGGGTGTATTCCTGAAACAGGGTAAAGAAACCAAGAACAAAGGCCGTGGTACCCAGAAATCCCCCGAGATAGCTTTCGTGTTTTAAGGCAAGCGATTTGCTGCGCCAGAGGACGATAAGTGACCCCAAAACCAAAAGCGTCAACAGCCACATGCCATGAGCAACAAAAAAACTGGTGGCTACGTCAGCAAAACTTGCCGCCAACGGGCCCACGCCGGCTGACAGCTTGCTCCCTATGCGCCCAGGCATTGTAGAAAACCAAAAGCCGGTGAAATGATGAAATACGACCACGTAGGCAAAATAAGCCCAGAGTGGGGCTAGCAGGCCAAAAAGGGTGAATACTTTTTTATAGCTATTTTGATCCTTGAGTAACGGCCAGGCGAGATATAAAAAAAGCGGCAGTATAAGCAAAACAGTTTCTTTGGACAGAGCTGCCAAACATAACGCTAACACAGCAAACACCAATTTTTTATTGAGTAGTAGAG
>CAZVUJ010000053.1:0-6089 GCA_964630135.1 uncultured Pseudomonadales bacterium
GAGGTGTAAAGAAGTAAGGAGAGAGCGAGAAGCATAGAGCAAGGGACGTGGTAGGATAACTCCATGCAGAATTCCCCCAGCACTACCGTTTTAGGCATCGACCCAGGCTTTGGCCGGATTGGTTGGGCGATCGTAAATGGTAATCGCAGCGTGCAACAGTTGGAAACTTATGGCTGCATCGAAACGAATGCGGCGGCCGATGTGCCCAGTCGCTTGTTGGAGCTCACTACCAAGCTTGCCGAAATCATTGCTCTACACCAACCTGAAGTGGGAGTGGTGGAAGAGCTGTTTTTTTTCAAAAACCAAAAGACAGTCATGCAAGTGGCCCAAGCCCGGGGGGCAATTGTGGTGACACTCAAGCAGGCGGGTTTGCCGGTGGTCAGCTACACGCCTTTGCAAGTCAAGCAATCAGTTTCGGGCTATGGCCGAGCCAATAAACACCAGGTGCAAGAAATGGTGAAGCGCATTTTGCGCTTAAAAACAGTGCCACAACCCGATGATGCCGCCGATGCCGTGGCCGTGGCCCTGACTCATTTATTTACGAGCTCGTTTGTTTGAAAAACTCATGAAACAGTTACATCAAAGATTTTTCTCTCAAGATGTGTTGGAGGTGGCGCCGCAATTGCTGGGGCGAACGCTCTGCCGCCGATTTGATAGTGGTGAGGTTGCTCAGCTCACCATCATCGAAACCGAAGCCTATCGGGGTGAGGAGGATCTGGCCTGTCATGCCCGGTTTGGCCGGACCAAGCGGTCTGAGGCACTCTATGGTGAGGCCGGCACCATCTATGTCTATTTGATCTATGGCATGTATTGGCTCTTAAACGTGGTGACGGGCAGGGTGGATGAGCCGCAAGCCGTTTTGATTCGTGGGGCAGTTGATATACAAACCGGTCAGGTGTGCAAAGGCCCAGGGGTGTTGGGTCGGTGCCTTGAACTGGATCGTTCGCTCTACGGTCAGTCGGTGATCGATAGTGAAACCCTCTGGTTTGAAAGAGGAGTGGAGGTGGCTCCAGAAAATATCACCGCAACCTCGCGCATCGGTGTGGCCTACGCCGGTGAATGGGCTCACAAGCCTTGGCGGTATTGTTTATTATCATGAATCATCGGTTAAGCCACCGAAAGTTATATTCGGGATGCGCTTCCTGAGTTCATCGAGATCGACAGGGGGTCGGGGAGGGGGGATTACTCCCGCGCTTCTAGCGTCTCTTAGTTTGTCTAGTCGGGCAATTAGTTCCCCATGATTTGGGAATCCTATTAAGAATTTTTTATCAGCATACCGGTGTAGTAGCTCACTTAATTGGTCTGGTGTAGCTCGGGGAATCCCATCATTAGGATCACTCGTGCCATGCAACCAAGCTTCTAAGGGATTATCGAACATCGGTTTTTGATCTGGAGACATTATCTGATGGAGTGGAATAAACGAGTAGTTGGGCCTTTGCGAACCTTATCGATGGCTCCTCCACGGGCTGCTGCAGCTAGATCCTCTGCTGCAAGTGCTTGCTCTAAGGTGAGCTGAGGTAAGTCAGTAACATGAAATCCGATTGGTAAGTTTCGGGCACGCAATGTTCGTGATTCTCCTGTTATAGGCGAATAACCAGTTGCTAGTTCTACACGAGCTAACCCGTGAATAGTCTGCCTTTCTCCGCCAACAGCGGCTGAGCCCACTTGTCGACGCCTCAGGGGACCAACAACATGACGTTGAGCTTGAAACGCATGAGGATGTTCCGCAGCAGCCACTTCAGGCTTCACTCCAACAGCGGGAGCGAATAATTGTTGGCGCCTTAAGCCTTCAAAATCAATCCCATCATCATCTTGTGCTGGAATGCGGATTGACAAGTAGCCGTTTTTCTCTCCTGTCATGATACAATCATATCATGGGGCCTCGAGAAATGGATGATTTGGAATTTCAACAACGAGCACATTATGCTGCGATTTTTCTTCGAGAAGGATTAACTGGAAAGCAATTAGAAGAAGCAATAAATAGAGCGGTAGGGAGGTCTATGGTTGTGGAAGCTCGGGCAAATAGAAGTGTTGGAATAGAAAGCAGTAGGCCGGTTCAAGAACAATTACCGTTTATGAATGAGTTAAGACCTGAATTCTAGTATTTGCTGCGGTAAATTACCGTACTTCAACTTTCCCCATAATCTCATCACACATCTTTGCCTCGGTGGTGCAGGTGGCGGTGTAAAAGATGTCGTTCTTCTGCCAAGTGTACACAGTAGTCGAGCCACTCGTGCTTTTGCTGGCGGGGTTGCCCGCCACTGAGGTGTTGGCTGGTTTGTTTTTCTCGGCGTCGCTCACGGAACTTGCAGCTTGCAGTTTGAACGCAACTTCGGGATTAGTGCCATTGGTCGTCCACAGTTTGAACGTGGTGATGCCGGTGTCGCGGTTGCGCACCGCATTGGAGCCGGTGTAGTTGCGCGGCACGAACAAGCTCAGGTTTTGATCGGGGTAGTTATGCTTGATCCAATCGCCACTTGAGGCAGGCGCTTGGGTGGTGCTGGGCACTGGCTTGGTGGTGGGCTTAGAGGCAGTTGGTTTCGCGATGGGTGTGGGCGAAAGGGCAATGCCGCCTTTAGTCGTTGATTGGGCGATCTCAGTTGGTGTGGGAGTGGCAGAATCAGTGGCCGTTTGGGTGAGCACCGCATCTAGGGAATCAGAAACCTCACTGCTTGAATTCCCTCCCGGCCAATCGACAAAGACTTTATTGTAGAAGGTGGTGCAGCGGCCATCGGCGGTTTTGGAACCAGGAAAGGCAGTGCAGGCTTGAAAAGTGCGGGGTAGTTTGCGCCAGACTAGCACCCCGATGGCAATGGCTACGACAACAATAATGAGAGTCAGCACTGCGCCGCCGAAGCGGTTGGCCGAACTCTGAGCCTTGTTTGCCGGAGTGACATGAGCTGCGGGGGAAGTAGCAGTGGCAGCATAGGATTCCCGAGACATGATCTGACTCAGGTCTTTGCGGGGAGTGGCCTCGGCGTCTTTAGTGGGAGCGGGGGTGGAAGCAACGGGAACCGCCTGCTTCCAATAGGGCGCCGCTGATTCCTCAAGTTCGGGCGTGTTGGTGTTATCGAGAATATTGCCGGTCCTGTCCATACTTGGTATTATAACTCATGTTATAGGTTAAGGCAAAACATCGTTTTAGCGACTGATTGAAAGTTTTGTGGTTGTGTGTTTGAATAAGATGGTTATGTCGCTTACTCTCAAAGATCTGCAACAAATCAAGCACATACTTCAACCCGAGTTTGAGGGTGTGAATAAGTCTATCGATCGAGTCGAGAAGCGACTAAGTCAGGTTGAGCAAGGATTGAGTCTACTTGAGCAGCGATTGGGCCGAGTTGAACAAAGTGGTATTGAACTTGAGACCAAGATCGAAGAAGTCCAGCAAGTGCTGAGCGCGCGTTTAGATCAAATGGAAACTGACATGATAAACTCGATAGTGGGTGAGTTGATGCCAACACTCGATGAACAGGAGATTCGATTAGCGCGTGTGGAAAAAATAGTCATCAAAAATTAGGCAGGTGAGGAATTTCCTGGCCTCGTGATCTATTGTTTCGACTAAAATATATCATCGTTTAAAGAGCACTTGCTCGTCTTTAGCTTTGGCCTTGGAGCGGGCGGTGTCGTCGGCCTGGGTGGCTGCACCTTGAGCCACATCTTCGGGCTTGGCTTCGGGTTGAGCAGACGCGTCAGTGTTTGTTGGCGCTTGGGTAGCAGGAGCTGGTTGGTCTGGCCCGGTAGGAGCGGACGGTTGCGCACCGGGGATTTGGTTGGGGTTGACCACCACCACATAACGGTTGTCGATCAGTTTGGCTTTAAAGAGCTCACTCATCACCCAATCAAGGTTGCGCACCAGGGTCCCCAAATAGAGCTGTAATTCCTGGGGTGAATAGGCGTGCACCGGAATTTCAAAGCCATACTCGATGCTGGTAACCGGTTGGTTTTTGGTTTCATCGTTATTGAGGACATCAGCATAGAGCTTGCCCAGAGCCAACTGTTTGTTGGAAGCCAGAGCCGCCAACATAATTTGTTGCGAGGCATAGAGCAGCATGCTTTTGGTCGAGGCCACCAAGACTTGTTGGTTGAGGGACAAGTGGATGACCACGAGCACGTTGTCGGGTTGGGTAGTGAAGGAGAGGGCGATGCGCGGCTGCTCTTTCTCGACTACCTTGCGCGGATTCCATTTCATCTGGGTCAAGTGTTCAAACACATCGGCTAGGGTGAACAAAGGTGCTTGGGGAATAGTTGGTGGTGGGGTTGTGGTTTGGTCTGCCATAGGTATGGCTATTATAGCGCATTTTTTGAGGATAAAACTGGGTGTATAATGCGGGGAAATTTATATGGCAACTCCACAAGAAGCTTCACGACTATTAACCTGCTTAATCAAGCCTGGCCTCGTTCCACCAGATGCTCTAGAGCCATTTCTTATTGATGGGCTTGAAATTCAACCTTTTTCTCGGCTGCTTGCCGATATAGTGAATACTCATAATTTGGGAGTCAAAGGTATTCCAAGAGAATTAAGAATTTGTGATCCGGTCATTGCTAGCTTTGCTACAGCAGCAGAGATGTTGGGCGGTGAGATGTTTGAGGATTTCGATACGCTTAGAGCACTCATGCAGCAACAACGGAGAGGGATAGGAAAAACTCCTTTAATAAGGACTGATTTATAGGAGGCTACTATGGCAGAGAAAATAGATTGGTGCGAAGTTAGCACTGTTTTGAATTGGCTTTCAGTTAATCGAATCGGATGATTCTAGAAATATAAAATAATTTTGGAGGTGCATATGTCGGTTTTGAGTGAGTTATTGGGTCAGACAAATCCAGATGATTTAGTTGTTGCAAATCAACCAGGAGAGGTATTTGTGGTTCGTCCTGATGTAGCGCAATATGGTCAGGCTTTGGCTTTGTTTCCACCTGTTGCGTTGTTGGATGCAGTAATTTTAATTCATGAAGGAAATGTGGTGCCTGACCGTACTATAGAAGCTTTAAGATCTGTGATACCCGGAGCAAGCGAAACTCTTGCACAATTAGTGATTGGCCACAATTGGTTTGCTACACATGATGTATACGACCCTGATGACCCTAACTTTCTAAAGTTTAAAGGAGTAGTTATAAATAATGTGCTTTCAACGTATGCTCGTGGTGATGGCCATTTATCCCCTGATCAGGTGCAAAAAAAAATTCAGCTAGTGCCTCAAGTATTAAGAAATCTTGGTCAGACTAGTTTGCAGCAACTTGCTAGATAAAGTCTTTGGATTAATTTTTTGCTTCATAAATAGCGTTGGACCAAAGATCAATAAGTGATTAATTGACTCAATTGCTACGCAGTTCTTTCTCTCTTTTTATCTTGCGGCAGGTCTGGTTGGCTCAACTAATAATTGGCTGGCGGCGGCGCAAAAGTGGGTGGCGCGCAATCTCTTTTCTGCTGATACTAACTGAGGTTGCTTGAGAGCTGTTTGGGTAAGTCTATCCATGTGCAGCAAATCGTGCCAGAGACGTGGAACATCAGGTGTGCCCGACCACCATATCGGTTGCTGATCCATGTCACCCAATTCCAGACCTTTTTGTGGTGTGAAATTAACTAAACGGCTTTCTCGTTGAGTATGAAGCCATTGAAAGGTTGTCCTCGCAATCGAAGCTGCTACATGCATGAGCTCATCATGCCGGGGGTCACTAAAATCTAAGCCATCTTGAACAATGGGATTATCTAGCAGGGTTAAGCTGTGGAGGAGCATGCTGGGAGATGGAAGTTGCTCGGGACTCACTTGAGTTAAAAAACCGGTAATTGCACTCGTAAATACTTGCCCTACTTTTTCACTTAAGTTGGGGTGTTGCCGTGGAGTAAGTCCGACTTGATCATTAAGTAGTTGAGTCCGCAAAGCAATGTCTGCTTCCGTAAATAGGTCTAAGACCAGCCCCAGCGAACGATAACCAACTTCATATTCAGCTAGAAAGGTGGGAGGACTTAGCGGGGTTCTTATACGATCCATAGATGAGCTACCAAAAAATAAAAAGGATTGTAGCACAGGAATAAAGGGGAAAAAGGACTAATTCATTTCCCGTTATGTTGACAATGTACACGAATTGTG
>CAZVUJ010000054.1:0-6056 GCA_964630135.1 uncultured Pseudomonadales bacterium
TCCCACAGCCGCCGCCGCATCCATAGCTTCGCCAATCTCCCCAGCTTCCAATACGCCACGATCTTTGATGGAATAAAACCACAACCCGGCAAAACAGTCCGCTTGCAACTCAAGCGCGATGGAGGCTTTGTTGGCTCTGCCCGGTTCTCTTTGCTCAACCAAGCGGACTTGCTCCATAACCCCCAATTCCTGCTGTGCATGGTGTGCCGCTTCATGGGCAATTACATAGGCTTCGGCCACATCGCCTCCTTGTGCACCTAAGCGGTGAGTTAGCTCGTCAAAAAATGTTTCATCCAGATAAATGGTGGTGTCTAAAGGACAATAGTGAGGCCCCACTTGAGACGTGGCGGCGCCGCAGGCCGATTGGGTGGCTACCCGAAACAACACCATTTTTGGAGGGGAGAAAGTTTGATGCTGCTCACTAAACTCTTTAGTCCACAACTCATTCGTAGAACCTAGCACCGTGGAGGCGAAAACTTCGTACAGATCTTCACCGGCAAATTCTAAACTGCTTGATGTCGTTGGTTGTTCCAGGGGTAAAGATTGAAGCTGAGTCAATACATCGCTCAAATCCCCGCCGGTTAACAAATTCAACGCCACCAGCAATGCTACGCCGGTTAAGCTAACTCCCCCCAGCGCTACGGGCCCCAATGATCGCCGATCTTCCACTTCACCTCGGGTGCCAAGCTTATCCCATAATGCCATAAATTCCTCACATATAAAGAAATGTTTTTTACCCCTCAAGTTTGATCTATCTAGTAGATAGCAACGGTAAAAATGTAGCAAGACCTATGTAAGCAATGATATTTCCACTTTTACCAAAAAATAGCTCCCCTCTTTATTATCTTACAACTGTCTTACTTGAGCTTAACGTGTACTCATACAACTGCACGTAGCATACGCATCAGATTGGAGGTGAGATATACATGACAAACACACAAATTGTTGGCTTATTTTCCAACTACACTGATGCAAATAACGCCATAGCCCAACTTATGGCCGAAGGTTTTTCTAAAGATTCCATTAATCTGGTAGCTAAAGAGGAAACGCTCAAGGCTGCGGGAACTTCCCAAGATGAGGTCGAAAAAGACTTGGGTGGAGGCACTGTCTCAGGTGCCAGAGCAGGAGCAATGATTGGTGGTATTGCTGGACTCATTGTGGGCATTTCAGCCTTAGCAGTCCCTGGCATCGGACCACTCATCACTCTGGGTACTCTTTCGACAGCAATTGGATCAACTGCCGTTGGCGCAGGGGTCGGAGCTGCTGGGGGTGGAGTTGTGGGTGCTCTGGTAGGATTAGGTTTATCCAGTGACGAAGCAACCGAATTTGAAAAAGGAGTAAGTCAAGGATCGATCCTCGTTGCCGTTAAGGCAGATGGTAAAGAACAGGTAATTCGGGATATTTTCCAGAAAAATAACTCTGTGAGAATCCACTAAATTTTTCTAAACTAGAAATATCAATAAACATCCACGGAAAACCGTGGATGTTTATTGTGCGTTTCTGCGAGTCAAAGTGATGTCAATAGAGCTCGTATTCGCTTAACAATTTCTTATTGCCTTCAATTTGGTATTGGAGGAGTTCAGCATAAAAAAGTGAATAGCCTTTTTTCGCTGGGTAAAAAACTAATCGGTTCCCAACCCTGTCCCTCACCTGCCTTGGTTTCAAGCAATACAACACCTCCAGGTTTTAATGCGTGAAAAAAATGCCTAACTACGCTACGTGCTTCCTCTTTGCTCATATGCAGAATGACTAGTTTGCACCATATCCCGTTAAAGCTCTGAGATTGAAATTCAGGGTTTAGTAGGTCGACGACGCTTGTCGTTAGTTCCTGATGATGCTTCTTTGATTCGTCCAGCAATCTGCTGGAAGCATCCACGCTTAATACGTCATAGCCCTTACTGACAAAGTACGCCGAGTCTCTACCGCTACCACACCCGGCATCCAACACCTTTGCACCAAGTGGCAACAACGTAAGAAATGCATCTAACTCAGTCGTATCAAGGTGTTTTTCAAACTTTTGAAAGAATTGCGACGCATGATCGTTGTACATTTGGAGCGTAGAATCAAAGTCACTCATATACTTTTTTTAGTCTATACCTCGCTGCTAGCAACGCATATGCCTTGAACGATCAATCAGCGCAATGCTAAGCCCAATCATTCCCGCGATTGAAAAAACTGCCCAGCATTAAGAAGCTTGTTCAGCTTTTTTCCTCTCTTTGTTTTCTTTCGCCCGGAATATAACGATCTTAGTGATTAATGCCAATGGCAAAGGCTTATCTAAGGGAAACTGCACGGTACCTTTGCCTTTAATAAAAGGAGCTAGTTCCTTTTTAAAAGATTCTATGCCTGAAGGCGCTGGATAAAAGCCGATATGGTTTTTGTAGGCTGCAAAATGGACTAAGTTGCCATAATAGGTAAAGGTGGGAATGCCGTAGCCTATTTTTTCTTTGGCTTGTGGGGCGGCAGCGTGAATGGTTTCTCTTAAGTTTTGCAAAAGAGCTTGGATATCCTGAGGAAAAGCAGCAATGTATTCCTCAATATTGGAGTAATTCTTACTTAACATACTCTCTTAAAAAACCACTATTTTTCGTAGTATACATTCAGGAGGGAGCAGGATTTCTATCCTGGTCCCCCACTTTCAAAAAGCTGTATGAACTTGAGGAGCAAAGTACAACTTTGCTCCCTCTAAAAATCAGTAAATTTCATATTCACTCAGCAATTTTTTATTACCTTCAATTTGATATTGCAACAACTCGGAGTACAACCCTTTGCGCTTGGCCAGTTCTTTGGGCCGGCCCGCATCAGCAATGGTGCCCTTATCCACCACAATAATCCGATCCACATTTTGGATCGTTGAAAACCGGTGGGCAATAATAATGACCAAGCGGTTTTTATAGAGCTTCTCCAGCGCGCCTTGAACGAGGCGCTCCGACTTAGCATCCAAACTGCTCGTGGCTTCATCCAAGATAAGGATGGGTTTGTCGTGCAAAATTGCTCGGGCAATTTGAATCCGCTGTTTTTGCCCTCCAGAAAGTTTGACCCCACGCTCCCCAATTTGCGCATCCAAGCCCTCCTTGTATTTGCGCACAAATTCGCTGGCGTTGGCTTGCTCGAGTGCTTGCCAAATCTGCTCGTCGCTGGCCTGGTCAACCCCATAGGCCACGTTCTCCCTGATGGTAGAGGAAAAAAGCTCATTGTCCTGGAATACCAGCGCCATATGCGCCCGAACCCATGCATGGTCGGCCCGAGCATAGCTTTTGCCCGATAGTTTAATCTCACCACTGGTCGGTTCATAGAGCTTGAGGATCAAGTTAACTAAGGTTGTCTTACCTGCCCCGGAGTGACCCACGAGAGCTACCGTTTCCTGACGGTCAAGTGCCAAGTTGATCTGTTGCAACACAGTTGCGCCATCTTCATAGGCAAACGACACATCGTGCATTTCAATGTGTGGGTCAGCTACCAATTTTGGCAGTTTTTTGACATGGAATTGCTCATTGCCCTTCAAGGCTAGCACCTCAAAAAAAGCTTTAGAATCGGCTTCGGCTCGCTGGACTTGCTCTAAGATGTAGCTCATGCCATAGAGTGGCCAGCGCAACTGATTTAAGAGTTGAATGATGAGCACCATTTCACCCAGGGTGAGTTGACCCAAAAAGGTGCTGCGAAAAATAAGGAAAAGGATCAGGACAAAGGCAATTTCCAAACCAAATTCCCGAATAAAATTAAGCACGTGGTAGAGCGTGGACTGGCGGTCGTAGAGGGTATTGATGGTGGCGTATTTGTCCGAAACAAAACGCCATTCTTTGGGTTGGGTGTTGTAGGTTTTGACTAAGGTGATATTGCTGATCACTTCTTGAATCCGCCCCCGGGTGGCATCTTCGTGTACGTTTTTCTGTTCCTGAATCTGCCCCCACCTACGGGTTGAATAACTCGAAATGGCGATATAGGCCGGAAAAACAGACAATGCCAACAAACCTATCTTTATATCGAAGTAGCTTAAGACTGCAATACCAAACATCGCCTGCAAAATGGCCGGCAAAATAAAGTTGGTGGCTGAGCCGACAAATTCGCGGATTGAATTGATGCCCCGATTGAGTTGGTTGACCATCTTGCCCGAAATCTCTGAGTCGAAATATTTTTGCGGTAGGGTAAAAATCTTGCGATAGTAGATTTCGGTTAAATACCGGCCTAATCTTGAGGCAATGTGATCCCCTAAGCGCTGGTTGATCGAATTTAAGAAAACGCCACCCAGGTTAATAGCTAAAATCAGCACAAACAAAAAGGTGAGTGTCTGAAAATTGCCAGTGCCCGTATCAATCTGTGCCGATAATTCATCAACGACGTATTTGAGGGTGATCGGTGTCGCCTGCTGCAAGATTGCCTGAATGAGGATTAAGAGCGACGCCACTCCAATCCACTTGTGCTGCGGTTTGGACAATTTAATGATATTCAAAATATTTTTCATACTTTTTTGATCTTCACGGTTTTAAGGAGCACATTAAGATCTTTCTTTATTGTGGGTTGAGATACTTTTTGGAATTGAAGCTAGATCACGCACAACTCGCACCGCCCCTGCCTCTTTCAACTCAGCGGGTGTCCCAAAGCCATGGGAAATACCGGTTGGTTCGAGGTTAGCATTTTGAGCCGCAAGCATATCCAGCGGGTGATCTCCCATAACCAATACTTCTTCTGGCCGAACGCCGAGCTTTTGCATAATTTTTAGAATACCCTCCGGATCTGGTTTTGTTTTTTGGACGTCCTCACAAGTGGAAATGGCTATTTGAGGAATCCCGTACACCGCTTTCAACCGGGTTTTAAACGCTTCAAAGCGCTCGCCAATAGCAAGTTCATCAGCACGAAATAACTCAGTGAAACCCAGCACCGGTAAACTCACTCCAAAGTTGCGGATGATCCTGCGCCGATTACCACTGGTGAAGATACCGAATTTGATGCCATTTCTCCCACACCAAGTGAGTAGTTCAGTCAAACCAAAAAATGGATGCACGTACAAAGGAGCTAACCTGTCTTGGACTTGATCAAGTTTCTTATCTAAGTCATCAAAGTTAATTTTCTTGAGATAGTGCTCATGATTTTTCGCAAAAATTAATCGTAGTGTTTTCTCAAAGGTTTCGCGCGTACTACCACCCACAGATTTGTTGATGTAACTTTCATAGATATCGTATCTCGGGATATGAGATCTGGAAATACCACTTGCCAGAAGATACTCTACCGCTGTTTCATACTGTCCATGACGGATTAAATACAGCGTATTGACTAAGGTTCCATCAGCATCGGAAATAAGGGCTTTTATTTGAGTCATTGCATTATTATACGATAGAAAAAAACCAGATCGGATTTGGCGAGAATAAAATGAGTTATTGCAGGCGCTTGCGCTGAACCACCAGAAACAGCCCAAATAACCCGTTGCCTAGAAGCCAAGTGACCGGATACAGTGCCGTGACCAGCGAATAATGTTGAAGCGCTAAAACTGCCAAGGCAAAGCGAACTGAATTCAGCGCATAAAACGAGAGTGTTTCTGAGTGTGGTTGGTGCCATGATTTGCGCACCGTGGGGACAAATCCCAACACGTCGATTGCCGTGATAAGGATGGCAGACAAAACCGGTTGTTTGGCAAAAAGCCATAATCCTAAGGCAATTAAGGCTAAGACTAAAAAGACAGTATCAATGGGAACAATGGAAACCTGAGATTTTTTACCCAAACCAAAGAGAAGCACGACACCACACATTAAACCTGCAGCTAAAGTGACCATCGCTCCTGGCCCAGCTCCGTCGCTGAACTGAAGGCCAAAAGCGATGAGTGTCACAAAACACCACAAAAACCAACTATAGACATGCGGTTTAGTTTTGCCCTTAATAACATCGCGCAGATAAGGCACATACCCGACAAACACCAAGGCTGTCGCCACAATACCAACAATATTTTTTATCTGAAGTATATGCATCACTTTCTCCATAGATACTCAAAATTAATCATTTGATTTTGGGCGCTGGTAACCAAACTACGGGCTGGGAGAGGTGTAAGTGAGGTTGAGGTGCTC
>CAZVUJ010000055.1:0-5938 GCA_964630135.1 uncultured Pseudomonadales bacterium
AGAAACTTGACGCAAACGGGTTAAGGGATGAGTTTGATAGAGGCGCAGATCCGTGGTTGAATAGTTGAGTTTGCCATATAAACGATCGAAATGGGTCCAGTTCATCTGAATATTCTAGCATTCGCTCTGGAAACGTCATCCTGAACTTGATTCAGGACTCCGACAGAAAAGCTTGTCGTGACGGGATTCCGGGTCAATCCCCGAATGACACGATAAAGCAAACTCCCGAGGGATCAAAGTTGTACTTTGATCCCCAAGTTCAAATTAAGACTGATGTGAACTCAGTGAAGTCGGGGAACAGAGTACAACTCTGCTCCCTCAAAGGGATTCCCAGCAAAGCTTTCTCTAAAAAAGCAGTAAAACCTGTGCAGAAATGATCTGGCTTAAAAAACCACGCTGCTTGAAAATAGCAACAATAACTCAAAATACAAGTTTAATTAATTGAACATTTTTTAGTCTTTTTGAGTGCGTATTCCTGCATTTTGGATGATTTATTTTGTTTATTTTTTCAACTTTCATCCGTCCACTATGTATGTCGCACAACAATTAACGCATTTTCGATCGTTTATTCGCGTTAAATAACCTATTTCCAGGCTAATTATTAGTTTTCAATCAAATTCGTATTACCTAATTCTTGGCTATCTCCCCCACTCCCAGGCTAAACTCCTTCGTGCTCATGGGTTATACTACGCTGTATGTCTCCGACTATTTTCAAAACAAGGAATCGCACTATTCCTTTGCCAGTTTTCTTCCCCGATGCCACTCGGGCGGTCCTGCGCATGCTGGATTCCAAAGATATCGAGAATACGAAAACCCCTGGTATTTTAGTCAATACCTTTCATCTCTATAAAGATCTGGGTAAACGGGTTCTAGATGCTCACGGTGGCGTGCGCCAGTTTATGAGCTGGAATGGCGGAGTTATTTCTGACTCTGGCGGTTTCCAGGTTATGAGTTTGGTCAAACGCTCGGGCATGAAAGGCAAGATAACTGACAAAGGCATGACGCTCTGGTATTCCAAGAAAAACAAAATTGAATTATCTCCAGAAGACTCAATCCGTTTTCAAATGGTGCTCAAACCCGATATGGTCGTGGTGCTGGACGACTTCACCACGCCTGATGCAACCCCGGAAGAAGCTCGGGATACGGTCGAGCGCACGATTCGCTGGGCCAAGGTATGCAAAAAGGAATTTGAAAAATTGTGCACACAAAAGAAGCTCACCGAAGAAACCAGACCCTATTTGCTGGGTGTCGTGCAGGGTGGTATGTATTTAGACCTGCGACGTGAGTGTGTTGAGCGATTGGTGGAGATTAGTTTTGATGGTTTGGGCTACGGCGGCTGGCCGGTTAATGATGATAAAAGTTTTAACTACGACATCGCTGATGTCATGGCCAAATATACACCCAAAGACTATTTGCTCTACGGTTTAGGTGTGGGTAAACCAGAAGAAATCGTTGGTTGCGTCCAACGCGGCTTTCATATTTTTGATTGTGTCTTGCCCACCCGCGATGCCAGGCACAAACGCCTCTATGTCTATACGGCCAAAAGCATAGATGACATCGATGTCACCCAACCAAAATTTTATGAGTTTTATACTCCTGACAAAGAAAAGTGGTACGCTGATACTAACCCTGTTAGCACTGCTTGCGATTGTTTACTCTGCACCCGCTATACCCGAGCCTACTTAGCTCACCTGTTTAGAATCGATGACATAACCGCCAAACGCCTAGCTACCATCCACAATTTGAGGTTTTATTCTATTTTGATGGAAAAATTGCGAAGCTAGGATTTATTGCAGTGGAATAACCTCGAATATTTGGTTACACGTTCCATGCTGTCCTACATTTACCATCGCGATCTGATTGACTGTCGCTTTGATTTCTTGCTTGGGCAGATTTTCTAGCACCACAGGCATTTCATTGATGTTTTGTAGTCGAGTAAGTGTTATATGTGGCTGGAATAATGCTGCTGTTAATGGATGTCCATACTGCAAAGTCATTTCAACCTGAGCCTCAGTTAATTTCCTATTCCTGATCAACTCTTTAATTGGCTCAGGGATTAAACCCTCTCGGAATACATTACAATCTTTTAGGATTCGTTGGTGTACTTCTCTAAGTTCTTCGCTCACAACCGCATCAAGATACACATACTCAGCCAGATAGCTATAACCTGAAAAAATAAGCTTAAACGGTTTTATTTCTTGAGCAATACGCGCGACTGCTTCGATTACATTCCTTTTATTGTTAGCGATATAGAGCGCTTGATACAGACTCAGATGCGGAATATATTCGGCTTCATCCAAGACATACTGCGTGCCAGTCATGTGACTGATCAGCTGACTAAGCTCTATGGCTCTTTCCCGCGTGCTTTCATCAGGAAGCAAGACAATATTCAAGGCAACTGTTTCTTCCATAGATTATTACTCCAACGCTTTTTGTATTGCCCGCACGGGCAACATGACACATTTTTGTCGCGCCAGGGTTACTTCAATGCCTAATAAGGTTTGCATGTATCCGAGGGTTAATTTGGGTAATTCTGCCAAAGATTTTCCCTTAAGTTCTTCGGTTAATAATGAGCACGCTGCAGTGGAAATCGCACATCCATGCCCTTCAAAACTAATCTCCCCTATTCTTTTCTCGCCTTGTTTTTCTGACCACTTAATAAAAAAAGTAAACTCATCACCACAACTAGCATTAGCTTCTGTTTGCTCTACGTCAGCATTGTCAATCGCTCCCCTATTCTGCGGGTTGTGGTAATGGTCAAGAATGAGTTGTTGATACAAATCGTCCATATCAGGTGATAGTTACTAGGTTTTAGGTTTAAGTTTTTTAATTAAGACATTCAGCATCTTTTGTATTTCTATTGTCTTACTAATAAGCTCTTCTACATCAGAAGAAAAAAGTTCTTTAGTCAAAAGCAATTGCGTTTCAAGTTCTGCACTTGATCCGAGAGCATTTGTTAAGAAATAGGCAAAATCTTTTCTCGTAGATCGCATCTTGCCCTCAGCTATATTCGATGGAATAGAAACCGCCGAACGTTTAAGCTGAGACTGCAATCCATACACTTCATTCTTAGGTAATGTAGAACACAGTTTATAAATGCCTAGCACAAGCTTCATTGATTTGTCCCAAACGATCAAATCTCTGAATGATTGGATTTTCATACCTAACACCTATCAACTTTAACCTTTAACCTGACCAAATACCTGTTTAACTCTTGCAATCCCCTCAATTAATAAATCGATTTCTTCCTTGGTGTTATAGAGATAAAAACTGGCGCGGACGGTGGCCGGGGTTTGCAGGCGCTCTAAAATAATCTGGTTGCAATGATGGCCCGAACGAACCGCGATGCCCATTTCCCGATCTAATATCTGCGCCGTGTCGTGGGCGTGGACACCGTTGACGTTGAAGGTGAGGATGCCAGCACGATGAGCGAGGTCGCGCGGGCCATACACGGTGACTATCCCCTGCTCTTCTAATTGTATTAATCTTTCCATGCCATACTTGGTGAGTTCTTGCTCGTGCTCCTGAATCTCAATCATCCCGACATCGCGCAGATAGTCGCAGGCAGTAGCCAAACCCACCGCATCGGCAACACTGGGTGTGCCCGCATCGAATTTGTCTGGCACCTCAGCCCAAGTTGAAGAGCTGCGGCTCACTTTGCCAATCATGCCACCCCCGACTAAAAAAGGCCGCATTTCACCCAAAACTTCTCGCTTTACCCACAAACCCCCAATTCCCATGGGCCCAAGCATTTTGTGCCCCGAAAATGCCAAAAAATCCACGCCCAAATCTTGGACATGAATGGGCATATGGGGCACACTTTGAGCAGCATCTACCAGAATTTTCGCTTTGGAACCAAATCGTTTTAAATCCTTACTTAAGTGTTGAATGTCGACGATCGTGCCAGTGACGTTAGAAATATGAGTAATAGCTACTAACTTCGTTTGCTTGCCAACCAAGTTTTCTAGATAATCAACAACCAAATCACCATTATTATCGACAGGCAAATAAACCAAATGAGCACCCGTTGCCTCACAGACACGCTGCCAAGTAACTAGATTGGAATGGTGCTCTAATTCTGTGACTAAAATTTCATCGTCCGCCTGCAGATGGCTCATTGCCCAAGAAAAGGCCACCAAATTAATTGCTTCGGTAGTATTGCGCACAAAAATTAATTCATGCGTATGTTTGGCACCAATAAACCGAGACACGTTTTCGCGCGCGTCTTCATAGGCTTGGGTGCTTTCGTCACTAAGCGTATGTACACCGCGATGAACATTAGCGTTGTGAGAGTAATAGTAGTTGGTGATGGCCTCGATTACCTGCTTGGGCTTGTGGCTGGTAGCCGAATTATCGAGATAAATAAGTGGCTTGCCTCGAACCAGCCGATTTAAAATGGGAAAGTCTTGTCTAACGGCATCGGTATTCATGAATGCGATTGTAGCAGAATCGGGTGCCAAAGCTATTTAAGCTCGTAGGTAACAGTGACCGTTTTACTGACTTCACTTGAGCCAGGTAAAACCGATGCTCCTCCTCCACCGCCACCTTCCACGCGGGCCATGTTGAGCATCGCATAAGGCACGGCCGAACCAGATTCAACAATAGCAACAGTCTCGCCTAATTGTTTGCCGGCTCCGGCTGCCATAGCCAATGCTTTCTCGTGAGCATCTTCAATCGCGGCTTTAAGCAACTTGTCTTCGTTGGCGATTTGTGCATCCGTCATGAAGTTTGGTCCATAGACGTTGGTCGCTCCGGAACCGGATAAGAGGTCAGCCAATTCGCTAGCTCGCTCCACATCCCTCAGTTTAATACTGATAGTGTTATTAACCCGCCACTGCCCGGGGCGAGACACTTGCCTGTCCCCTTCATATACAACATTCTCGTCCTGATTGACACTCAAGTTTTGGGTTTTGATGTCTTCTTCAGCAATGCCAAATTCCTTAATTGCGCTCACAAGCTCTTGTGTTTTGGTATTCACTTCTTGCACTGCTGCGGCACGGTCGTTGCCAAGCGATGTCACTCCGGCGGAAAACTCGGCCACTTGATTCTGCTGTTGCTCACTGCCATAACCAGTCACCGTGATTGTGCTGGCGGGTTTAAGGGATACCGTTGCCCAATCAACACCCAGTTCACGTAATCCATAAGTAGCAGCCATGAAAACAAGGGGCAGAATTAAAGCCGACAATAACAAACCATGAGCAGTTGATCGCATAGTCTCTCCTTTTTTCTTTAACTATACGTTAGCTTGGTCTTACAATCCAGAGAATCATTCAATTGCCTTGATTCTTTCTAAGACTGGTTTCAAAAACCCTTCTGCGATCAAGTCTTTAGCCTCTTTTTTCGCAATACCCCGCGATTGCAGATAAAAGATGTATTCGTCAGGAATTTTGCCGACTGTGGCTGCATGAGAGCACTTGACATCATCGGCTTCAATTTCTAAGTTAGGAATTGCCAAAGCGGTAGCTTGGTCGGATAACATCAAGATGTTTTCGGTTAAAAATGAATTAGTTTGCTGGGCATTTTTTTGCACAATAATCGTGCCGTTAATCGTTGCTTGTGAACTACCATCAGCGATCACTTTGATCAAGGTATCGGCACTCGTGTGAGCAGCCGCATGAATGGTCGTGATATTCACTTCTAGTTTCTCTTCGCCTTTCAAATGGAACGCTCCCAGGATCTCCGCATACGCGCCTTCACCTGCAAGGGTAATGTGATAGTCGCCAGACTCAGAGATAATCACTTTTTCTTCTTGGTTTTGCTTGATTGTAATCGAACGTTTCATGCTTTTGTCATCCTGAACTTATTTCAGGATCTTACAACTTTTTGGTAGTCATAAAACCTTCTCATAAGAAATATCGATTGGTTGAAAACCTAATCGTTCATAAAAAGCTCGAGCTTTACTGTTGGCAAAATAACTTTCCAAATACACTTTTTCAAA
>CAZVUJ010000056.1:0-5787 GCA_964630135.1 uncultured Pseudomonadales bacterium
GAGGCAGATCCAACTACACCATAGTCTAATTCTACCACAACATCTAACGAGGGAAAACCACCAGAGGCTAAAATTTCATGGGCCTGAATGTGGGTAATCTTCATAGAGGTTTCTCCTGCAATCGGTTAATGAGTGTGCCAGCTTCACTATACCATCGCCATAAGCCAGCCACCAGAGCATTTACGAGTTTTTGGTGCTAAAATTGCGAGTTATGAGCGAGCTTACCCATACTATTGTTTTAACCAAGCCTCGGCGCCCTGGAATATTGCTGTTGCAGTTGCCACTGGCAATAGCAAGAGTTGCAAAGCAACATCCAGAGGATCGAAGCCACTTACTTAATAAGTCTCTACCCCATGAGGCAGATCACCTTAGAGAGGCAGTTAGGCAAGGAGGACCTCCGGGATGGCTTTATAAACAATTAAATCCTGACGGCTCATTAAGGTCAGTTGGCATTAATTGGCCACATGATATTCCTCCAACTGCTTTGGTCTGCATAGCCCTAGCCCCTTACGAACAAGATGGCTGCTACGGTAGCTTGCTGCAATCACCAGGTGCGGGGACCGATGCATTGGCTGCTTTTGATGGTTTTCTTCATCTCTCTCCGGAAGAAAAACGTTGTCTGCCACCAGGACTACTACGGGCTGAGGCTACTGTTCGGCACTATGTAAATAGACTTGCCGAAGATGATCCTGACGAATTTGCAGCTATTTTTGAACACTATTTCGGTACCCCCCTGATTTGGCCGAGAGAATAAAACAGGGATGTTTTTTGGCTCACCACCCACTCGGTGGTTGGGGAATTGTTTTAGGTTTACGAAGCTCTAGTGTTTCCAATTGGCTCAATACTCTGGCCGCAAATGCTTCCAACCGTTCTTTGTCAACCAATGTGCTAAGGTAAGCAATAGTTTGCTCAAAATCGTTTTTATTGTCTTGATTTATCTGTTTCCAAGGTATTCCTTTGAGTGCTTCAGCCAGATTTTCGTCATAGGGCACTATGCGTTTGATCATCAAAAAGGCGAGGGCTGGATAGCCCACGTAGCCTTGATAATAGGATCCGTTATCGTTGACCGAAAGCTCCTTAGTTTCTGGGTCGAAGAATATTGTGTATGTTTTATTCCCCGATGAAGATTTGACTTTTGCATGACAAGCATCAATGACTTGCACTCGCCCATCGGCAACCGCCCCAAGTGCTTCGTAGACTTTAACTGCTGGAGGCAAAAGCCAATGCTGGAGTGTATCCATGGGCATATAATATATTTGAAGGGTACCAAATGCTAATGCGAAGTTATGAACATGTTCAACCAATCACACTCTCATAAAATTCTAGCTCATGCCCAAGAACATTGGGTTGAGATCAAAGAATCAACCAAGGTAGGAAAAAATGATCTCCGATTGCTTATTCGTGCTGACTTTGCGGAAAAAGGAATGATTACTATTCGGCACTACCAAGTCACATTTATGGACTGCTTAGTCGATTATGAGCAGAATTGGCATGAAACCCATAGGGAGTTGCTTGAATATTTGGCCAATAGATTCCCGGGGAAGACATTCATGCTCTATGACGAAAAACCACCGCTATTACACAAAGCAAAAGATACACCATATAAAGTGTATCTGTTTATGGATGAGGGATATATGGATCAAGGATATGATGACGAAAACTATTTTGTAGCCAAAAATGTTCAGGTTAGAGATATCTCAACTTCTATCGCCATACAAAGAAAATTAGTAGCATTGCTCAATTCATTCAAAATGCTTCACCTTAAGCGCAGAATCAAAAAGATCCACAAATGAAGGTAGACATTTCAAGCAGAGCTTAGCCAGTGTCATTCCCGCGACCGTGTCCTTCCGAAGCTTTAGCTTGAGGAGGAAAGCGGGAATCCAGGCTATTTTTGTGTAGATTCCGGATAAGGCTTCCGCCAACTGGCGGAGCCTTTACCGGAATGACAAATAAATTTTTACTTAATTTTTTGCCACTCGACTCATAAACAAAAGGCTTACACTGACAACCAGCATCCCTACCAATTGGGTCATGCTGATTATCTCAGCATACAACACCCGGCCCAGAATAAGGGCGAACACCGATTCGAACATTAAAAGTTGTGCAGCAAACGTTTCATTGAGGATCTTGAAGCCAAAGTTTTCTAAAGAGGTGGCGACAATGTTGAGTACCGAACCAATAGCTAAACCCGCCAGGATTGACGGAACACCAAACGAGCTCCAGTCAATACTTTCTCCATTCAGTAGTGCTAGAACAAAGGTTGTCACAGCAGCTAAGGCCATGACTATCACCGCTAGTTCTCGATTGTTGAGCTTGTTGGACACGAGTTTGCGGCCAATGACATACAGCGATCCACAGGCCGCCCCAAACAGCACCCACCAATCTCCCCGATTAATACCTTCCAGATGAGGAATGAAACTGTTGCTCGCAATCATGCCCACTCCCCAGAAACTAGCGAGAATAAGCAGTGTCTTGGTTACATCTGGTTTGCGCTTGAGCAAAAGGAGAGAAAACACATACACAAACAAGGGAACGGTAGCGTAGATGATCGAGGTGTTAATTAAGGTAGTATTGAGCACCCCAATGGTTAGCGCCGCAACCACAAACCCATAACCGACAACCCCCATGAGCGATATACCAACCCAATCTTTTAGAGGTAAACGCAGATATTTTTTCCAGCTAATATGTTTGCGAAACAAGAGCGCCGCCACTAGTGTGCCGATACCAATGCGTACATAGACTTGGGTGTAATCTCCAAACCCTGGCTCCAACACCCGGGAAACCATGCTCAAAATCACATAACTCAAAGCCACCAAAATGATCGCTCCACTTGCCAGCCAGCGCTGTTTACCTGAAGCTAATTGAGCATTTTGATGCATATTGGTGTTATGAAAATGTAATTTCCGCTGATCGAATTTTTTCAAAAAACGCTTCAATCGTTGCTTGCTTGCCCGCAACCACTTTGAGCAATTCGTCTTTGCCTTTGAACGAAGACACTTCAAGTGGTTTTCCCGACCAATCAACCAGCATATAGCCAGTTTTAGTGAGCACATGCCAAGCAGGAGCAAGATCCCACAAATGGCATCCGCCATTAATTACAAGGTCGTATTTATCTCGGGCTAAATCAATGAGGTCAATCATCAAAGACCCCGGAACTGGATTATCACCAAATCTAGCTACTGGATCCTTCGCTTCAGAATGCCACAACACTTTTCGCCCAGCCAAGAGAGAATAGACCTGCAGCAAGGTGTCTTTATGAGCCGGATTGTAGTGGGCGGCTATTCGCCGTAAACTTGCCTGAGTCTTATCCGATTGAGGTGCAATAATTTGTTTTTCTCCCTGAGCATCATAGATATAAGCTTGATTGTGATTCCGGTCAGCAACAATAATTTCTTCACGGGCAGGAATATAGACGGCTGAATAGAATAGGTTCCCCGATGCTGATTGAATACTCACGCCAATGGCAAAATCATTGCCACCATCTTTAAATGAAGTCGTCCCGTCAATGGGGTCAATATACACGAGGATGTCTTCTCCACCCTGGGCGCGGTGCGCTTGCGAAACCATGGTATCTTCTTCCAGCACAAACCCCAGGCGCAAGGCTAACGGAGTTTCAAGCAGGCGCTCCAGTCCCGTTGAGAGCAGTTGAGCGACCAAGTAATCTTGGTTTTTGGTATCAACAAGCGTGATAAAATCCTCTTCCCCCTTCAAAGCAACGCCGATATCTCCCAGTTGGCGAATGGACATGGCAAACGATCCGGCTTGGACCAAACACGTGAGTACATCCCTGAGGAAATTGTCATCCAACCGATCAAGAAATCCGGGAATTTTATACAGTGAATAGAGTTTTTTTAACGATTCATCTGACATAATTGAAGCCTTTCTCCTTGCATTTTATGACATCAAAGCTATTATCCACAATGAATGAGTTTATGACGCTTTTGCAAACGGCAAACGCATAATTTGTTTGAGTGACTGCTTTCCTTCCAGATAAGTCAATACATCATCTCCTCTGCTGCGCACAAAAAGCAAAGGTAGCAAACTAATTCCCAGGTTTGGGAACCTACTAAAAACCACCTGAAACACCCGATCAAGCAGAGCACGATACCACTTCCCTTGCCCATGCCCTACCTGTTGAGGGAAGTTCTTCACCAAGTATTGACAGTGACGCGCGATATTCATGTAGGCAAAACCCGAACTTGGGCTCATAATCCCGGCTTTGAGGCCAATGGGGATAATGCGTGAATCTTTTTGTGTTGTGCTTATGCGATAGGTGCTCGTTCCTTTTTGATGTAAGCGCACCATTTTGTAGTCAACACTTTTCAAACGATTCGTGAGCCAAGATTCACATGCCCCAATCGAAGGAGCTGCTGCAAAACTGGAAAACTCGATAATCGCTTTGCGGGCATTAAGTGGCAAGATATATAAAAAGCTATCGGGTAGTTTAGTCGCCTCAAAATCAAAAAGCGTCATGGTTTTGGGAGAAAACACAGGCTTGGTGGTTTCAATTTCCCAGGTCCATCCTTGGACGGGTACGGTTTTAACTTTCCCCTCACCCACCTGCGTGCTATCAAACACCCAATCTGCTATAAAAGATTTTCTTGATTTCGTGCGAACCTCCACTCCATGTTTAAGCGTGTTCATTGATGTAATCGATTCGTTGCGGAAAGTAATTTTATTTTTAATCAAGGCTTTTTTAAGAAAATCTAGATAATCAGCACGATCAAAGGAATAAAACGCATACTCGTGAAGCGGCAAGATCCTCTTAAATTTTGGAAAGACGACTTCAAATTGATGCCAGGTGCCAAGCAAGGGCATATGCTCAATTGGCACTGTCTTCGCCCAAAAACTAACCGTGGCAAACTCGATTTCAATGCCCTGATCGATAACGAGGATCTTGAGCTTTTTGGTGCTTGCTTGAACGGTGAGGAAGTGAGCCAGGGTTAAGCCGGCAATACCCCCACCAGCGATAATGACGTCAAATTTCTTTTGAGCACTCATACCGATATATTCTAGACGTTTAGGGCAACCACATAAACAAAAACCAAAGGGGTATCGATGCAATCAAGGCTATCCCCCATTTTCCCCAAAACTGGCGCTTCAGAATGATTGCTGAACCCACAATGCCCAACACATCTAAGGGTAATGTGATGACATCACAGGCACTCCCACACCAAGCGTGATAGGTGTGCAACACATCGATACCCGCATGGTGCACACCCATCAATTGAGCCATATCTCGAATGAGGTGGTAGAGCGAAAAGGTTAAAAAACTCCTAAAGAATAGTTTTCCAAATGATGTGAGTGAGGGTTTATAAGAAACAATTTTCTCTTCACTCATAGTAAATAACCTGTCTCTGTTAGAATTTCCACCGTCTCCAGGCTCACTTCATGACTGGCAATAAACTCAGACAAACGCTCGATGACACACCACTCAATCGCGGCTACTTCAGTAGCATCGATAACCATCGATTCAGTTTCGGGAATATGTGTCTCGAAGGTTGCCATATATTCGCGCTCGTAAGCCAAGTCGTACAATTTTTTGTGCCGGAAATGCACGTGCGAGACCTTGAGTCCCATCTCTTCAGATAGTTCTCGTAGAGCGGCTGCCTCATAACTTTCGTCGGGATCGAGATGCCCACCTACACCTACTGACCATTTATTGGGGTTGGTGTCTTTGGTGCTGGAGCGTTGTTGCAAGAGGATCTTGGTGCCCTCATAGTTAAGTATGAGTATCTTAACCGCCCGATGAATTTTACCTGAACCATCATGGGCCTCACCCCGAGT
>CAZVUJ010000057.1:0-5782 GCA_964630135.1 uncultured Pseudomonadales bacterium
GATCCCCAACCGCCAAAATCGGGAGATTATACGATAACAAATCTTGCCAAATAGTTTTATCTACCATGCTGGCTTCGTCGACAACTACCAAATCATAATCAATAACATTGCGTTTATACCAACTCTTGATGCGTCCATTGGCGTCTGCTTCTGGAGCGTACATGAGTGAGTGAATGGTGCTCACTTTGTCTTGCTTGGCAACCACCTTATGTTCTGCCAGTGTTGCAGCCAACACCCGAGCAGCCTTGCCGGTAAAAGCGCAAAAGGCAATTTTCAAATCTGGTTTGGCTTTGTGCAAAATGCGTCGAAACAAGGCCAGAAGCGTCGTTTTGCCCGTGCCCGCATAACCGCCAACGGTTAAAAATTGCGCTGATTGTTCTTTGTACCAACCAATTATGGCCAGGAGTACTTCTTTTTGATCGGGTGAGAGTTTCGTCATCATGGGCTCTATTCTAGTCAACCCTCTTGTCTTACGCTAGTTGCATCGGTAGACTGAAAAAGAAACTATGCAACATGCCGCCCATCAACCCAGCGATATTCACCTTACTAAGGCTACCAAACTGTTTTCTTTGTATAGTTTGATTTTTCTTTTCTTCTATTTAGGTGACTCCCTCATGTCCTATTTTGTCCCCCTCTATATCGAGCACCATCTTCGCGATCCCTTTCTCATGGGTTTGGTGTTGAGCAGTTCTTCGATTATCGGCTTTGTGGCCGACGTTGTGTTGAGCGAAAGATTTGCCAAAAAAGACTACTACTTTTTTATGATTGCCGGAGCTATTCTCGCCGTCGGGTATCCCTTAGTGTTGCTTTTGCCCGCTCATGTAAGTGTCATGCTCACTGCTATGGCGATTTGGGGTATCTATTTTGAATTTTTCAGCTTTTCTAATTTTCGGGCCATTCACGATATCCTGCCCAAAGAAAAACGCGATTTTGCCTGGGGTATGACCACCTCTCTTAATTCTTTTGCCGTGCTTTTGGGGCCATTCTTAGCCGGCGTTCTCTTTGCCGTTCATTTTAAAGCACCCTTGGGTGGAGCCCTGATTATGTTTTCTATAGCCCTGGCCGGGGCTATTTTTTTCTATCCCTTTCACCACCAAAGACATAGCTTTGCTGCGGATGCCAATTTGAATGTATGGAGGGAAATTAAGATTTGGAGACTTCTCAATAGCCGGTTGTGGCCATATCTTGCCTACACCTTGATTTCAGTCACCGTTAGCGCAGTTTTCTGGACAATTGGTCCGGTCCTTGCAGAACAATTGAGTCAAACACATTATTTGGGCGGCTTGTTTCTGGTTGCCTATCTGCTGCCATCGCTCTTGTTTGGCGTTTTTTCGGAGAGAGTTGCTCAAAAATTCGGCAAAGACAACAGTGTCTTTGTCACCGGAATACTTGCTGGATTACTGTTAACCATTGCCGGTTTCACTCAGGGAATTATTCCCCTCATGAGCCTGGTGTTTGTTGCAGGCATATTTTTGGCCATTGGCGCGCCGATTGTTTCTTCAATTTTTGAACAGTACATTACTCGCTTGGGTAATTCCGCTAATTCCTTAATCGGCTTAAGAAATTCTTCCACCAGTATTTCCTATATTATTGGTCCCTTGCTTTCAGGGCTCATTGCCAAATTCGTGGGCTATCAACTCACGTTTTCGGTGTTTGGCATTAGCTTGGCACTCTATTGCCTGATCACTTTTTTTGTCATGCCCAAACGCATTGTCTTGCCGCAAGGTGAGCTGAAAGCGATTGAAGAATGATGCCACGAGGCAGATCTACAAGCGAGCGGACAAATGAATAACCGCTCCGACAAGCCAGTGCAAAATAATCACGATGCCGATAAAGTGTTTGAATTTCATGTGTCTGGCTAGTTAATCAATGCTGAATTGCTCCATATAGATCTGCGTGTCCGGCACACCGGCTTGGATCAATTGATGTCGTAGAGAAGTCATCATCGGCACCGGCCCGCACAGGTAATAAATACGCTTTCTCATATTATTGATATGTTCTTTTAAGGACTCCACCGTGAGCCTGCCTTTCTCTTTAGTTGCATGCAGATGTAACTTTAATTGTGTGAACTGTTCACTTTGATTCATTAATTCTTTTGCGTAGACCATTTCGGATGCGTCTGAGGCGGTATAGAAAAAGTCCACTTGCTTATATGCCTGCAACCCACTCATAACCCGACTGGCAAAGGGCGTCACCCCAATACCCCCGGCAATCCAGACCTGAGCAGGAGCCTGATTAGTTAAGAAATGGCCATAGGGTCCCTCAACCCAAACTGCTGAACCTGTTTTTAGCTGCGTGGCTTTTGCGCTGAAATCACCCAAAGCCTTGACCGTAATAGCTATAGTTTTTTCATCCTGGCTACTACTAATTGAAAACGGATGCGTTTCTTTGTTGCCGTTTGCCAAGGAAAAGGTAAAGAAGGCAAACTGCCCTGGTTGGAACCGGATTCGCTCTCCCTTAGTAGCCAGGATTATCTCAGTAACCTCCTTGGTAAGTGGTGTAATGGAATCAATAACATACCGGTAGCGGAAAACCAAAAAGCGACCAAAAATGGTGCGATAGAGATATACCAACATGGCCGCAATTGTTAAGCCAAGGATCACTCCTTGTAACAAGAGGCTGGCTCTCACATTGCTGCCGGTAAAATACGCATGCACGCCTCCCAACAAAAATGCCACGCCCATTAATTTGTGAGTTTTGTGCCACAACTCATAGGGCAATTTAACAAAGAGTGTAAGCACAATAAGACCCATGAACATGAGAAGGCTTATATTCCCCAGATTCTTGTAGAAACTCGGCCCCAACAACAGGAGCTGGGAAGCTGCCAGGGGTGAATCAAGGTAATAGGCCCCGGCCAAAAAAAGTGGGTGCAGGAGGACAAAGATAAATCCAATCCCTCCCAAAAGGTGATGTAAGAGATACATCGTATCCATGCCACCGAAAAACCCTTCGAGCCGCTTAAACCGGCCGCTCAAGATAAGGTTGATAGCAATGAGTGTCAAGCCAAATAAACCGCTCAATTGGCCCATGCTATGCAATGAGGCGTGAAGATCTAGAAACCGCTCTGACAGCGGCAAAATCTGCGCCCAACCTACAAAGACAAGAACCAACAGCCCAGCGATGGCCAGCAGTCCTAAGCGGCTGCGGTGGAAAAGTTGCTCATGCATAGAGGCTCCATTGTAATCCATCTAGTAAGCACTGATAAAGGAGTGAAGACTCGAGCACAAATAAACCTCAAACTACTTTCAGATAATTGCCCGCGCGTTTTTAGCTAGTCCTGCGTTTTAACCATAATTGGCTCGCCGTTGTTGTCATACCACACACCACCGGACAAAATATCGAAATAATAGTGCGTATTGGGTTGCAGATTAGCGGCCACCAAGCTGTGGTTCATCAATTCTCCCGGATCTTGCAACATAGTCATCGGGGGGATTAAGTCTTTGGTAGAGCGCAGACGAACCACGCCAATTTCCGGTAAGTCGGTTTTCCAGGTAATAGTAAATGAAGTAGCGGTAACCTGAGCCACAGTCATGTCCTTGGGTTGGTAGGTGGCGGCTGCTTGCGATTCCACGTTTTGCTGCTCTTTAACCATCTGCATCCCCAGGGGAATCGTGCTAGTGATCAAGCCTATCATGAGAATGGTAGCGACAGTGGCCACTTTCTTATGAGAGCGAAAGGCGGTGACCAAAAGTGCCAAAAAAGCAAAACCAACAAAAATTAAACCTGATTGCATAGCGGCAAAAATCATTCCCCCTTGTGCCGGGGAGACTTTTGCGGGGATAGGCGCAACCTCCGATTGAGGCGTTAAAGCCGCTACTTGAACATAATAATTGGATATATTTTCACCTAAAGCAACGTCGGCCATTCACTCACTCCTTATCCCATAAGCATAGGGAAAAATAGTACTGCAATCAAGCAGCAAGAAATAAATAGTAAGTTATTGTTCGAGCCGTTGCTGGAGAACTAGAAGCTATAGCTGTCAGCAGTTGCATACGCAAGGTTATTTTGATAGTGCTTCCTGAATGCGCTCGCGCATATGTCTTACGGTATGCTCTACATACCCCATCCCGTCAATGATTTCGTTGGCATACTGCTTTGACGGTTCGATGAATTGCATGTAGGCTGTTCTGACACTGGAGAGATATTGGCTAATCACCGAATCCACCTCACGCCCGCGTTCTTTAATATCCCGCTGTAAGCGACGGATGAACCGAATATCTGACGGTGTCGACACAAAAAACGAATAGTCTATAAGTGACCGTAGTTGTGCTTCGTGCAGAATGAGAATGCCATCGAGAATAATGATGTGGTGAGGATCTAAGGTGCACACGTTGCGCGAGCGCGTATGAACACTAAAATCATACTCGGGAACATGTACACTCTCACCAGCTTTTAGCCTGCTGAGGTGATCAGAAAGCAGAGTCGTTTCCAAAAAGTCAGGATGGTGATAATTCACCGGCTCCCGCACTTCCCATGGTACTTCAGCATTATAACGATAATAACTTTAAAGAAAAAGCAAGGCCGCATCAGGCAAAGAGTGCCTCAGCCCTCTTGCCAAGGTTGTCTTGCCTGCGCCACTGCCACCCGTGATTGCAACGACAAAAGGAGGGGGGTTCATAGGAGTTTCTGCTTACAATTGAGGCTGAGGAATTTCTCTACTTTGCTCCGGTAGCTCCATCTCATCCGCTTCATCTGCCCACTCCAAAAATGCCGGAGGCAATTGAATGGTTTTGCCCACAAGCCGCTTCAGCGAAGCAGTGTCATCTACGTCGAGGGCGACCCGATTGTTCATGCTGTCAAGGACGTAATACTGAGCCGTATTCACATCGTAGCGCAAAATGGCAGTATACATATTTCCTGCCTGAGCAGATGGGGCGGCTGGGTTGGAGTTGCCTCCACCCTTATTGCGCAGACTGAGAGCAAATAACCCCACCGATAGCAGGGCTACGACAGCCAACAGCATCACGAGGCCTTTTGGACTATTGTCGGCTTCAGCAGAAACTTGGGTTCTTACTGGCGCGATGTAGTCATTATTAACAAAAGAAGTTTTTTTATCTCCATTCTCCCCATACTCCAACGGTGTAGCGGCTTTAGCTAGGGCATACACCACTGAAGGCGGAACTCCCTGCCGGACTATTTTCCCTTCGCTGACCAAGCGGTTGAGGTGTCGATAGGTTGTCCGTTTGGTGGTGCCGGACATTGCCACTACCTGCCCCGTGGTGACAGAGCCCTGTTTGGTAATATAGCCTAAAATGTGTTGAGTTAGTTCCATATACCCCTATTGTTAGCACACTTCTCCCCCTCATTTAAAGAGTCATTCCATGTGTCGTGTCACCACTAATGAGTTTATCCTTCTGCAGCCTCGAAAGCTGCTTAATCTTTTTTTCACGCTTCATTGCCTCAGCTCGAGTTGAATACATTTCGGTGTAGGCAAGCTCGAACGACGCAAACAGGCGCAGGTATTTGGCACTTTGAACGCTCTTACTTTTGTGTTGTGCTAAGCGTTTTTCAAGGTTATTAGTTTGACCGGTATAGAGCGTGTTTTTGGAAGTGCGCAGTATATAAACCGTAAACATAGAGGTTCTATGCTTCTGCAGGTGCAAGAGCAACCACCGGCTTAATCTGGGTAGAGCGCATAATCAGTCGGTCAAGGGTCAGCGGCGACACCCAAGAGATGATTTCCAGAGTAAAAATCGACAATTCAAATGCACACGGGATGTGGTTGGTAATAAGGTATGCGCCCAACCCCACAATGGCGGCATTTTTAAGAGACTCACCAAAC
>CAZVUJ010000058.1:0-5690 GCA_964630135.1 uncultured Pseudomonadales bacterium
CGGATAATTCACGAATATCTAGAATTGAATAACCATTCTTCGCCAAACACCTAGCTATTCACAGGCTTCACCTTTCCTTGAATATTAAAGAGGACGTAATGACACGACGTAACTCCTTGTGCTTGGATAATCTTCACGTAGAGACGTGGCAGTGCCACGTCTCTACCCAGAGGCTGGTGCAACAGACAAACAAGGTTGTCATTCCTGCGCTGTATGTTTCTGAGATCATTCTTTATGCCTTACGTGCAACTCAAGCGATAGAATCTTTAAAGCATCAACGGGATTCCTGAATCAAGTTCCAAGACAAGCTCTATCGTCCCGTCACGGGCGGGGAATGACACGACGTCCTGTGCCTGGATAATCTTCAGGTAGAGACGTGGCACTGCCACGTCTCACTAACAACAAGACGTAGCGGTGCTACGTCTCTACACCAGGCAAGATGCATTCTTCCGAAGACAATACGAACCTCGCCTAGGTTTGAAAATTCATTAATAACTTATGAGTAAATGAGTTCCAGGCTTATATTCGGGTTTTTTACATGACAACGCAGGTTGCCTGTTATTAAGACGTGGCAGTGCCACGTCTCTACCCAGAGGCTGGTGCAACAGACAAACACAAAGTGCGAAACTCGTCAATACCTGTTTTTAACCAATAAGCCTTTCGATTTCCGCCCAACTGGAAACTTCAATAACTCCCGGCGGCACGCTTTCCGGTGCTTGGTGGCAGCGGTTGAGCCAGACTAAGCGCACTTTGGTTTCAACCGGTGGTGTGGCTGTCAAGGCATCATCGATAAGATGGGTGACCTGAGGTACATCACGACGCAGGAGCCGAATCTTCCAATCGACCCGGCGCTCGTGCTCATTACGGGTAATCAAAGGTGCTTTGGGAAAGGCATGAGTTGCAAGCCACTGCTGTGTTGTTTCGCGCAGCTCGTGCTGGCGTGAGGTGATGTAACAGACTATCGCTTCTCTGGCACTCAAGCGGGAGAGTACGGTTTGGGCTTGATCCACCGGCTTGAGGTTAAGGAGTAGTTCCCGGTTATTGAACCATGCAGCCATGACGTGTTGATGGTGAGGGGTTTGCCATTGCGGCACCAGGCCAGGCTGGTGATAGGTGTGGCGCAAATCTTGCGGGCTTAAGTCATGACCAAATTGCTCACGCATACGCTCCATGAGGTGAAGGGCAGTTTCGGCCAGAGTATCATCGATATCGACGGCAAACATAGGAGCTGTACTAACTCTTAAGGCTTTCTATGTAGCTCTAAAGAAAAGTTAGTCCTTCACGGTTAATCGGCCCGCTAATTTCAAATATGCCTTAGCCATGGTGGTAGCTGAAAAGCGCGTTTCGGCTACCTGGCGGCAGATATGGGAATCAAGTTGGTCAACCTTGTCCAGATGCGCTTGCATCTCGTCCAGGCTAGTGACTAAGTAGCCGTTTTCACCTGAGGTAATAAGTTCCGGCATTGAGCCTCTGGGGTTTACGATCACCGGAGTGCCACACGCATTAGCTTCGGGCACCACCAATCCAAACGGTTCTTCCCAGTTGAGCCATAAAAGCAAGGCTTTAGCACCCTGCAAGAGTGCAACCTTGCCCGCGTGGTCCACTTCGCCGATAAACTCTATTTGGGTGCCGTCGATAAGCGGCTTGATTTCTGAGTTGAAATAGGCTTGGTCCACGCTGTCCACTTTGGCCGCAATCTTCAGGCGGTGCGAGGTTTTTTTGATCATGTGACAAATTTCTTTGAGGCCCTTTTCAGGAGAAGTGCGGCCCAAGAAGGCAAAGTACTCGCGTTGCTTCGCGCCCAGCGAAAACGCTTGGACATCGATGCCGTTATAGATAGTTTGCACCCAGTTCAGCTCGGGCATGGCCTTGCGTTGGTTATCAGATATTGAAATATAGTTGGCGTGCGGGTGATGGCTATAGCCGTAGCGCTCATGAATCGAGCTGATGGGCCCGTGGACGGTCGTGTACATGGGGCAGTCAATAAACTCTTGGAACATGATCAAGCGCCAGGCAAAATGATTGTGAACGATATCAGGTTCGAGCTCCCGGATAGTTTTAAGAATCGTGGAGATATGAAAAAATTTCAAAAAATTGCGCCAGGTGTCAATTTCCTGGGGTCCGTAGGCTTTGCGCAATGACTGGGGAACTATGGGGATCAAGTTGGCCGAAACCTTCGAGTCGCCGGTGCCCAACAAATAGACCTCATGCCCCAAGCGGGTCATTTCTTCCACCAAATTGTAGACCACAAGTTCGGTGCCACCGTATTTAGCCGGGGGCACCGGTTCCTCTAGAGGGGCTATTTGGACGATGCGCATAGATATCCTTTCTTTGTGGTGCGATGGCACGGATTCGTGCGGCTAGTATTTATAATAAATTATGCGCTAAAAAATAATTACGCTTGGTCCACTCAGGAAACGGAAACGGCTCAGGTTCTGAGAGCGTGTGCTCATAGACTTCCAAGAAACCTTTGGCTTTGGCTTCCCAGCTAAACTGGTCTACCACCGTTTGGCGGGCAGCCTCAGCCATGGTTTGGCGATACTCGTCGTCCATAGCCAGCGCGCGCATATTGGTGGCAATGATAGCCGGTTTATTGACGTTGACCAACACCCCGTTGCGGTTTTGGCCGATGATGCCGGCAGAACCACCGGTGTGACTGGCAATGGCCGCTGTCTGCATGGCCATGGCTTCAAGCAGGGTGAACCCAAACGGTTCATTGTCAGAGAGCATCAAAAAAATATCGCTGGCGGCGTACAACTGGTTTACCTGACTGTAGGGCACGGCCGGGTGAAAGACAACTACCTCCTCGACTTCTAAACTTTTGGCAAGGCGTTGCAACTCAAGCATATAGGCTTCTTCGCTGCTCGAGCGGTTGGTGGAGCTGCCGCCAAAAATATGCAGTTCAAAGGGTTTTTTATAAATCTCTTTAAACACGCTAACCGCTTCAAGGGCGTGGTGATAGCCTTTGGTGGGTTCCATCCGACCCAAGGTTAAAAGCAGCAGTTTGTCTTGGGGCAGATTGAGTTTGGCCCGGGCCTGATGCTTGTCCTGGGGCGAAAAATGGTGGATGTCTATGCCGGGGGGCACCACTTGGGCTTTATCTTCTTCAAGGGCATAGTATGTTTTAAGCAACTCTTTTTCCTGAGGGCTGGAAACCACTAAGCGATTGGCGGCAAAAATAGTATAGTTTTCCCAGACCAAGCGAGGGATAAAGTTATAGATGGCTTCATTGTCGCGGTTTTGGAATGTGGTGCGCTTAAGGGCTCCGAGCGAATGCGGGGTCCAAATCAAGGGAATGTGCTGGGGCGCCAGGGCCTTAAAGGCAAGCGCAGCTTTGCCGCCATCCCAGTAGTGGCCATGAACCACAAGATTTGTGGTCGCTTTCACCTGGAATAACACTTTGGTAACAAACTCCTGCAGTAGGCCCTCAAGTTCTTCTTTGCGCACAAATCCTGGTGATCCGGCGCTGACGCGCTCAATAGTATAGCGCTCGTTCACCAGTGATCGGTCCGGTCGCTTGTCCGTTTGCCGGCAGAAGGTGGTGATGCGCACCGCTTCGCTCTCGCGGGTTAAGGCCTGAGCTAATTGGTGTTCATAGACACACTGACCACCTGCGTCTGGTTCGCCCAGATCGGCTTCGGGATCACAGTGAGGGGAGAGAAACAGGAGGTTAAGCATAGTGATTGCCGCGCAAAAATGAATACCCCGAAATGCTACAAGCTCAAGCAGAGTGGGATATAAGAGTTAGGTAAGGATTAGTTAAGAAAAAAAATGAGGTCAGTCATAGACAACCCAGTGATGTGGGAGAAGGAGTGTTCGAAGCATGCTTTTATTGATGTATCTTACGTCTGTCGTAGTATGCTTGAGTTGTCAAGGTAGAGATAAAAAAAGTAGCGATCAAGTGCAGCAAGTATAGTTAGTTAGTTTTAATTACTGTTAGTGGTGAGGTCAGATCATCCTGAAACGTGTTGGCTGAATCACCCGTCATGGTGACGTAGGTTGCATTAGTTACGTCGATGGTAGAGGTTGCCAATGCCTGAAAACTCAGAATCAAGAGGTTGGTTGCATTCTTTTTTAAGGGATAACACTTCTTTTGATCGCAGGGAGCACCCAAGGTAATAGTTGCTCTGCCTTGTCCGTTGGTAACTTGCGTGGCAAAGGGCTCTAGTATAGCCGGGGGTTTGTTTTTGGCCCACTCTAAAAGAGTAACATTCAGGTTGCTGATGTTAGCGGGGTTATAGGAAAATTCCAACTGTACTGTGCTTATTTTTCGGTTGCCACTTTTGTTGATTCTGACGATGGGTGGGGGAGGCGGTTGTGTTTGTGCTCCTGGTGAAGTTGAATAAGTTGGAGGGTCGAAAGTAAACCATGAATTCTCGCCGGCAGCAGCTTTTGAACCCAGTTGTTGTTGCTGATCGACTCGATTAACTGTAGCAAAAAGTGTGAGGGCGGCCAGTGCAATCATGGCTGATCCACCAACCAGGATGGGCAACTTGGCTCGCCATGGTTTTTTCAGTTTGGGAAGGGGTACTATAGCTGGTGTGGTGTCGAGCTCAGGTGACCCTGGTTGAGGTGGCATGGGATTTGGAGTTATATTCATGGGTTGTATTGGGTAATTAACGCATTGTAGTGGCTAAGGGTATAGGGGGCATTAAAGTTATTCACCATTTCATTGTAATCCTGAATATTTATCTTGCCATCGTTATTAGTGTCGACGTCACCAGCAGCATCGCCTTGAGGTGTGGGCGTGAGGGCAGATGAAGGCGGTGGACTACCGCTGAATTCCAAAGCGCCAAAGTCAGGATTGGTTCTGGTGGTATTACCATAGTCCTTTTCAAACGGGTAGGCAGGCGGAGTAAAGCCATTGAAAGCTTGCCTGACCGCAGCCGCATTAATCGCGTTAGTACTTTGGGAAGTTAGTTTATAGTTGTTGATAGTGAAGTTGGTGGTAAAGTTGACGTTTGAATAATTGAGATATTGATCGCCGGCATATTCAAGGGCAGGGAAATTAGATAGAGTCACTGCGAAATCGTGGTCAACCAACTTAGGATCACCAATTTTATCGGTTGTGGATCTGGCCCAGGCTTTATTGGGTTGGTGGCTCCAAAAATTAGAACGGAAGGTATAGTTGCCAGGGTTTCCGTTAGCAATTTTCCCACTATTACTACCATACAAAATGTTGTTTTCGACGATGCCGTTACCTTTCTCTGAAAAGTTACTTAGTCCTTGAGTTTGAGGACCAGTAATGAATGTATTGAATCCAACATAGATGTTTTCTCCTGCCATGTCGCCACCGCCCAGCTCAATGGCTTTTAAAGTGTTATAGGAGATATTGTTGTAGAAATAGATATTATTATTCGGATCAAAAGTGGTGCTACCCTGTTCTTCTTGTTCTATTTCCTCGTCTTCTTTAGACTGCTCATTGGCTATTTTGAAACCGATGCTTGGGGCACCATCGGAGTAAATACTGGTTTGATTGGTATCAAAGGCAATATTATTGCGGAAGTGCACATACTCAGCATGGACAGCATAAAATTTCACATGGTTGGTATCGTGAATAATGTTGTTTTCCACGATGATTGGATTTTCAGCCGTACCCTTGCAACCTTTGCCGATATCAAAGCCTTCACCATAGGAGAAGGCAGCATAATTGCCGGCAATCAGGACTGGTCCCCGACAGTTACCGATTT
>CAZVUJ010000059.1:0-5646 GCA_964630135.1 uncultured Pseudomonadales bacterium
ATAAACCTGTTTTTGAATCACGCTTTTCTTGCCATCTTTCATTGCACGATTTATCAATTCTCTTAAGCTATATTCACTAAAAAGTGCAGCACTGACAGTGGCTTTGTCTTCCCAAATACCACCTTTCCATCCATAAACTGAAGCATATCCTTCAACGTTTCCTGCATTTACAGCACTTGGATTTTTCAAATCAGCATCTATGGCTTCCTGCCCAGAAGAATAAAGGTATGGCTCTTAGGTAATAAGGCCAAGCGGGAATATGGTGAATAACAATTTTTTTCTCAAGCTCGCCGATGTTTGCATTGTGTGTGTCCCCCACCCACTTGCCTTTCGGAGCCAGCACATGAACCACCTTAACCCATCTCAAGGCGCTGCGAAGCCTCAATTCTTTTCCCGAAACGGTCCCTTGGGTGTAAACCGCCGGCAAAGGGTTCTCGTTTAAAAACAAAATCGATCGGGGAATGTTTTGTTTCATGACCTGCGTTGTGATAGCAAACTCGTGTAGAGGGAAAGAGTTTTTTGAGTCATTGCTGTGGGCGTATGCGTATCTGCCCAGTGTTTGGCTCGCTCTACCATGGCAGCGTCACCCTGCGTAAGGATGGAATCTATGGCGTGAGCGAGTGCCTGCGGATTATTCGGCTCACTCAAGTGACACAAGCCCAGTTTTTTGTATTCCCCGGCAGGGCCAATTGCCGTTGTGGTAAGGCAAGGAGTGCCGCAATACATGGCTTCTAACAAGCAGAGTCCAAAGCCCTCGGACGCGGATAGTGACGGCAAGACGCAAAGGTCAACAGCCCGATACCATGAAGCCATATGTGCGTTGGCGACACTTCCATGAAACGTAACTTTTTCTGCCAGATTCATTGATAGGGCCAGTTTTTGGTAGTGGGCCAAGCGGTCACCGCCGCCAACAACATGAATATGTATTTGAGGCGGTAGTTGTTCAGCCGCCGCCAACAAAACCTCGATGCCCTTGTAGTAATGATGGGTGGAAAGTGCGGCCACACACAACACATGCCGAGCGGTATGGTCGAGCATGAGCAATTTTCTTGCCTGACTTTTGTCAGTCAAACCATCAATAATATGTCTGGGAACCATGAGCGGGATGTGCCGCACACAGAGTTGAGGCCACCTCTTCTGCAAGAGCAATTGGTATCTTTTGGTGGAAACAATCACCCCATCAGTCACCCAGGGCAAGAGCCGATGATAGGCCCGACTCATAAGTTTAGTAAGGCGGTGCTTAGGCAAGGTATCGGCCTGATACGAAACAACGGTGGGGAATGTATGGTTAAAACAGGTGAGCAGTTGGAGAAGCAATGGTGAAAATCCAAAAACATGCAACACGCTGGCATCCATAAGTGAAAGGTGTATGCTCTTTGGAATCCGTGACAAAAACAGATAGTTCACTAATCGCAGGTGGGGTAGTTGCATGTGCAGGTATGGCAATTTTTTTGCCGCCAAATTTGATGTAGAGATATAGGTGACTTGATGGCCAAGCTCGACTAATCCCAGGGCCAATTGATGGGCGTGTTGCTCATTGCCACCTTTGAAACTTGAGTAATGATATTCAGAAGCAATGATGATATGCATACTTGTTGTTACGATCCCCACCAATACATTTGAATCGAGAAATCAGTGAGGTTAACCACTCCGTCTACATTCATGTCAGCAGTAGCGTTTGCCGTTCCCCAGTAATACATGAGAATCGAAAAATCAGTGAGGTTGATCGAGTCGTCACAATTAAGATCCCCTCGGGTAATATCGCCGCAGGCAGAGCCAGACCCGCCGGTAGCTGAAACGACACTAAAACCCAAGCCGATGCTCACAAAGCTCTGTGCGCCCAATTCATCTTGGGCCAGGGCATAGATAGTGTAGTCACCCACCACATATTCGTTGGTATTGTTTATCGTATAGCTCCAGGCTCCCTGAGCTGAAGCGCTGGCATAATAGGTGCGCAGCGGGCTTTCGGTAAAAATCGTAATGTTCGATCCCGGCTTGGCCGAGCCCGAGGCGATTAAATCCTCTCCCTGGAGAATTTCATTATCATGGATTTGTAGCGTGGGTGATAACAGAATATCCGTAATATTAGTTTGGGTATAAATAGGAGCGTATATATTGACCACATGGGGGGCCGTGGTTAAGTTGATCCAATCAACTCCATACAAGCTAAAACTATGATCGCCCGGAGTCAGGCCACTCAAAAGTTTGGCGAAAAAACCAAGCTCATTAGTGATATCGGTGCCGTGCACAGTCCCGTCCTCGGTGAAAGTAATAAAAGTATTAGGAGCACTGTAGCCGGAAAAAAGCACGTAAGCACTGGGTGTGTCGATCATAGCACTCACGGTTACTGCGCTGCCTCCTTTAATCGCCACAATATTGCTGATATTTTTAATAAGCATTCCCGCTTCGTCCTCAGTGACTGACACGATAACCTGGAAACCACCCACGCTGGCTGGATTTGTAGCAGCAATGCCGCCAATAGTCAGGGTTACACCCGGACTGAGGCCAATGCCGGTGACTCGAGCATAGTTGCCGGCAGCTGAGAAGATGGGTGTACCCGAATACGAGCCACTGACAGAAGTAGGTGCCGTAACGCTGGAATAACCCCCTAAATAGACATGGATGTAATCAGTCGCCTGAATCGGGGCTGAATTCGGGGGCAAGCGGAAACTGACTACGTGTTCAGCCGGCTGGCTTACCTCGTCGTTATTAATGAGATCGGAGAGATCTTCTAGGCCACCGGCTGCACCCACAGGCTGCCTCATTAGGCAGGCTACTAGAAGAGAAAATATGAGTGTGCTAACCCAGGTAGTGCGTTTCATTATTGTTGCCACTAACAAACAGCCGCTTGATCGATACAACGGCACTGATTCATTGTATATGGATTAAGGAGTAAGGGGTACGGACAATTGACGCTGCCACGCGAGAAAGACAAGAGAGGGAGTGAAATTAATCGCTGGAGAGAGCTTTGAAAGCTTTGCCGAGGCGTTTGCGACCGCTGATGAGCGACAACACAAAGATCAGTAAGGCAATTGAGCCCACCCCTATGAGACCTAATGCCACGGGGGAGGCGACGGTGAACCTGGTGGCCGCAGTGAGGGGCACATTTTGCTCGCCATAGGTAGCGACCATGGTGGCTTTGTAGACGCCTAGGATATTCTTTTTATCCCAGGTGGTAACCATTTTGCGCACTGAACCGGGGATAATATTAGAGCCATTAAGCGGAATTTCATCGACTTTTTTATTGAAGAAGTTAGTGATAATGATGGTTCCCTTGGGGCGCACATGGACATTACCTTCATTTTTGACGCGAAGGGATATTTCAACCGGTCCATTTTGCAAATATGAGGGGGCTTCAAACGTTTCGATGGTGGCGCTTTCGGTCACATTCCCCGAAACTCTGAGCAATACCAGGGAGCCAATTCTTTGGGTGACTGCGGCTGAGCCCGGCGTCTGTTCTCCTGCCGAAGAAAATAACACTGAGGCATAGTGGCCGCCTGGTTCAGCAGAACGAGGTACCGTAATTCTAAAACTAATAGCGCGCTCCTCTTTTGGTTGCAAGATCAGCTCTTTAGATTCAGGCTCCATCCATTTGGCCAGGGAAAAATTGGTGTTTGAGTCTTCTTCCAGGACCACGTGTCCTTCTTCGCCGGCAGCGGTAAAATCCTCGATGACCACGGCGTAATTAACGGGAAAATCAGATTCATTGCGGACCCTGATGCGCTCAGTCACCGTTTCACCAGGGTTAGCAAAAAGCTCGAATCGCGGAGGAATAACGGTTATAGCCTTGCCCTGCTCTTGTGCCTGGACTCTGGCAGAAGTAAGAAGCAACGACACAATGATGGCACATAATCCAGTCAAGGCAGCGGTGGAAAGCGTTTGCAGATAGCGTTTGTTCATGTTGAGGTGTGCTACAAACTATTATTCCAAACTTTACTCGTTTGTCAAATAAGGCGGAACTAAGGGGCTTTGTACAGAGATATGCCCTTTTTAAGGATAGACCAATGCCTGGAACTGTCAAGTAGGGCTATTGGTAATTTACCTCAACACCTCCCAGATATAAAGGGTGTTCGGCAGTAGCGGTGGGAATCCGCAAGTGCCACACGAGTTCATTCTTGAGATTAACCAGCGCATCGCTGGCATCCAGAAATGTTTGATACCGATAGCCGTTGCCCTGCGGTTGGGATGGAGTATAAGTCGTTAGGATATATTCGATTCCCTCAAGTGAGGCGAATTCATTGAGGGGTTTAGCTTGCAAGACTTTGAATTCGGCGGTTAAAAGCAGCTGAGGATCAGCAAGCAGCGTGCCTCTCAAAGGCGGCTGTTGCTTGAGTTGAGCAAGAGTGTCGAGCGTTTTTGATTTTTGATATAACCGCACTCCATCCTCTTCAATATATTGCCATGGCAATAAGGTCAGCAATGGATGAGTAATAAGACGAGTCAGGCTTTCGCTTGCCTCGGGCATAACAAGGTCAAGATACATGACATGTGGATAGTCGCCTAGTGAATAGGTAATACTGACCTGAGTTTGATCCCGTTTTGCCACCACACCACTATAGAAGAAAGCATTGGGTTGAACCACTTTTTGCACAGAAGTCTGCGTTGGAGTAGGCGGATTGTATGTGCGGTTAATGAGCGCTTGGGTGTAATGGTGCGCGCCTACTACTGCGAGAGTGAGTACTACTATAACGATAGCCTTGGGGATCGGCGACTTGAGCATACTGTTTTTTATACCTTCAGCGCTTCCAGGGCAGGCAGGCTGCTTTGGGTTAAATATTCCAGCATGGCCCCGCCTCCGGTGCTCACACAATCAATCCCTGATTCAAGGTCAAATTGAGTCAGAGCCATTTCGGTGTCGCCGCCGCCTACGACACTAAAGCCCTTAGTTTCAGCCATGGCTTTGCCGATAATTTTGGTGCCCGATGCATAGGCTTCCTCTTCAAAGACACCCATCGCGCCGTTCCACACGACCATCGCCGCGTTGCTGATGATCTCAGCAAAATGCTTTGCTGAATCTGGGGTAATATCTTTGCCGTGAGGTTCAAGGTCTGCCAAGACCACGTTGGCCGGCAACGGTTCGGGATGCAACTTGAGATCAAGCGCCACTTTGCCACCTACCAGAATGGTGTCGGCGGTATTGACAAAGGCGTTGACCAATGGCTCTTTGGTTTCGAGTTTGGCTCCCCCGATGACTACAACAAACGGGTGCTCTGGGTGATGCTTGATGCGGTCAAGCGTTGCCACTTCTTGAGCAAGTGAAACACCGGCATAGTGTGGCAAGAGGCCAGGCAAGCCAACCATGGAGGCATGCTCTCGGTGACAGGCAGCAAAACACTCGTTGATATAGACCGATCCCAGGCGCGCTAGAGCTTGGGTAAAGCTTGCGTCATTGCTTTCTTCCCCACTCCAGAAGCGGATATTTTCAAGCAGCAAAAACGGTTCGGAATGAGCAGCGGCTTGTTTGACCACTTCATCAAGGGTCTTATTATATTCCAACAGACCAATGGTGGTGCTCAACAATTCCTCAAGTACCGGCACGATGGGCTTAAGTGAATAGGTGGGAGTATACACTCCATCCGGTCTGCCCAGATGTGCCAAAATAACTGTTTTTATATGGTGCTCCTGGAGGAGTTTGAGACTGGGGAG
>CAZVUJ010000060.1:0-5576 GCA_964630135.1 uncultured Pseudomonadales bacterium
AAACGTTTCTCTCTTTTCTTCCCGAGGTCCACAGCACCGTCACCGTGTATTTGATGGTGGATGAGTCAATTCTCTCCAGCAAAATTTTTCTAGAATAAAGGTTTTCAATTGTGCCAGCAGGGCAATTGTTATTGTGATTTGCTTGCTTATAACTGTTAAAGCTCGGTTCATTCATTGGTTCGGTCGGCCAGCACATGCCCACACTAGGTTGATTCGCCATAAAATTTCCATTTCCCTTAAAATACGCCCACCCCACATCATCCCGCCAGCCTTTCAGCCACTCGGCCCCACCCTGCGCTAAACGGGTTGCTACCACCTTCTCTTCGCTCAAAGCAGAACCTTGAATTGATTGAGAAATGCGCGCGGTCAAAAAGATAAGTGCCATCGACACAAACAGCACCGATACCATAACCTCAAGCAGCATGTAGCCAGATTGAGAATAGTCACGAGTTTCACCCTTATATGCACACGAGAATTTTGTCATTCCGAGCTTGTTGAGGAATCCCTGCTCTCTGTCATTCCCTTGAAAAAGGGAATCTATACACATAAACTCTGGATTCCCGCTTTCACGGGAATGACAAGAAGAAGGCTCGAGATGACGAAAGCACAAAGCGCGAAAGTTGTGGCCTCGCTGAAAGGGGGTTTTATAGTTCATTGATATTCCCACCAGTATCTACCGAAATGGTTTTTTGGGCTACAGCTGCATTACAAGGGTTCTGAGTCGACTTGCAAATGTAGATTTCAACTGTTGGATCACCTAGATATACTACATTTGCCCCCTTAGAGAGCGGTAAAAAAGTAAATTGTCTCTCGGCTTGAACTTGAGTACCTGATTGGTTGTCTAATACCGATGGCTCAGGGCTCATACCTGAAACACAAACTGCGACTGCCGAAATTTTTTCGGTTTCTGCAGCATCGTTTCTCACATCATACCTAAGTAGATTGCCTGTACATCCAACTTTTTCTCCCGAATCCGCCATTTTTTTGATTTTGCGTAGGAAGGTAACGGTATTTTTAGTTTGCTGCTCGATCCGTTTGCGCTGAGTGAGCTGGTTGTAGCGCGCCGCGGCAATGGTCATCACAATTGAGCCAATAGAAATCACGATAAGAATTTCTATGAGAGTAAATCCTTTTAATCGATTTCTCATGCTTATTCCTTACTGATCGGTTACACAATATGTTGGGGGCGGAGTATTTAGCAAATTAGCACAGAGAGTAAAATCACGGCAGAGTAATCCTGCTGGACATGCACCGGCAGAATGTGTGTATGCATAGCCTGCTTCAGCAGGATCTTCGAGCTTGTCACTACTTACTAAAAAACCTTCATTCACTAATTCGGTCAGCATTGCTGCATAGTTTCCTCTAGGATATCCCTTACGATCACTTCTATATGATTCCAGCGCGATTTGAAGCTGACTTATGTCTGCTTTTCTTTTTGCGTCCTTTGCAGCACGACGTGATTGCCCGAAAGCCGCTCCCAAACCCACGGTGGCCAAAATGCCAATGATCGTCACCACGATCAAAAGCTCAATCATGGTAAAGCCTTTATTCCATCGAAGTCGCATAAGATTTACCCTCCCAACACTAGCTTGGCTAACATCTAGAAGCTATCTTAAACCGTCATTCTGAATCTGACTGAAAGTCAGATGAAGAATCTAGCGCAAGCGATAATAATGGATTTAGAGATAACTTCTATCCAGTATGACAAGCCCAGAGGGTTCGCGTCAAGTTTGTGTGAACCTCGTAAGCTCGCGCACTTCCCAAATGTCATCCTGGAGTCCCGCTTAATCAGGCGAAACGATAGAGCCTGTCCTAAACTTGATTCAGGAATCCCGTTGATGCTTTAAAGATTCTATCGCCCCGCTAGCGCGGGGACTCCAGAATGACAATCATGAGGCGCTAACTCAATAGATCACTTCACCTGTACATCCAACCAATTGAGCCGGCCATCTAAGAGATCTAATCCGGTTGTGTCTTGAGCACTCAAGGTTACTCGATATGCGCATTGACTGGATGCACAAATATATTCGTGCTCCAGCATATGCTTGGCGGGTAAACCTGATGCTTCTTGCCCATCACCCCAATCCACGTCAACTGATTTGATCGTATTGTCGGGGTCATCAATGCGGTAGGAAATGCGCAGAGAGTTGTCGGCCTTAGTTAGGGTAACGAGTCGATCTAAACTAGTCGCCGGCGGATCGCTATTAAGTAGCGTCACCACCGGCCGGTTCATACAACTATCAAAGCAGGTAGAGGGGCAGTCAGACACGCTAGACTCCAATTGACCGCTGCCCACTTGTTTTTGCGCACTGCAACAAACTTTGCCTACACCTTTGCAGGTAGTTTGTGGCTGCGCTCCAATAGCCACCTCAGTTTCAATTTCTGAATCATCAGTAAACACTTCGCCATCTTTAAAACCATATAGTACCTGTGCTTTGTTGACCGCCACTACAAACTGCGCATCAGCTGGCTCCGTCTTGATTGGCACCTCAGCACCAGTGCCGGAAATTACCTGGCTGCCAAATGGCAAGTTTTTTGCTTTAACCAGAACCGTCGGGCGGCTTGCCCCGGAGCAAACTGCCTCGACCACAAAGGAGGTGGGTGAAGTAAAACGAAGTTGATAGGCCGATAGGGGGTAGCGCTTGTTGGCAAACAGGTCGTCTTTGGTTTTATCCTGACACTGCTCATAATGCTTTGGTTCTTGGGCGAGATTATCCACCAGTCGCAGCGCCGAGCGGATTTCATGGGTTGTCGTAACTGAGCGCACCATTGGCTTGCCCCAAACGAAGGCCGCAACTCCTGAGATCAAAACAACAACAAAAAGCAGTGAGAGCAGCTTAGCCATAGACGCCTACACCATCCCCCAATACCATTGCCAGATCGGCATGCCCCAAATCAAGGCTAGGAGAGTTCCGAGCACCAGAAAAGGGCCAAAGGGAATCGCTTGTTTGAGTTTTTCGCGCTTGAGTATGAGGAGTGCTCCGCCAACCAGAGCGCCAATCGCAAATGCCATAAACATTCCCACCAAGCCGCGAGGCCAGCCTAAAAGGATGCCCATGCTGAGGGCATACTTCACATCACCAAACCCCATGCCCTTGCCTTTGGTGAAATACCAGAGTGCGAACAAAAACGCGCATAAAGCAACACCCATAAGCACACTGCTCAACCCATCTTGCCAGCGCATCACGCCCGTGGCCACTAAGTAGAGGCGATAGGTGAGGGCGCTGCCGCCGATAAGCACCGTGGCAAAATCGGGGATGATGAAATAGCGCATGTCGACCACAAAAATGATGAGGAGCATCAAGCCAATAAACAGCCAGTAGAGCGGCTGAATGTAGACGTGCGGCTGCTGCGTCAGCTGGAAAAAGGCAAAGCCAACCAGATACCACCAGACAAAGAGCAAGCCAGTGGTGAACTCGACAATGGGGTATTGCCAGGAAATCGGCTTGCGGCACTTGCGACATTTGCCTTTAAGCAGCACAAAAGAGAGGAGGGGAATATTGTCATACCAGGCAATCACTTTTTTGCATTTGGTGCAGCGTGAGCGACCATTAGCCGGCGAATCACCATGCGTAGTGCGATAAATCACTACATTCAGGAAACTGCCAATGATCGTGCCAAAGAAAAAGAGGAATAAGCCAATGAGTAATCCCATGAAGTAATCCTAGGGCAACAACGGGCAAGACACAAGACTAAACTACGGAAGACAAATTCTATCGTCTACGTTGCTTGTCACACAAGCATTGCTTGGGAAATCAGAAGGGGTTGTGCCGTCACATCTAGTGTCCGCCTCCTCAATAAACGCCTTTGAACTAGGTTTAAAGCAAACATACACTGTATTTTGATTAGCTGCTTTATGAATGCTCAACGCTTGTGTACCAGTAATATACTTAGCAACTCTTGTACTAAACGAGCTTTTTAATTCACTAGAGCTGATCAACTCAGCAACAACATTAGTCACCGTGGGCGAACCTGCCGCCGGGTAAGCTGTATTGGCCTGAGAGGAAGCTGTGTTCCAAGGAAAGTATTCTTTAACGGCATAATAACGCTCGCTTGCTCCAAGAATATTTGCTGCATCATTTCGCACTGCAGTATCTCTGCTTTTATTAAGTTGCTCTATAGGATCAATGGCCGCTAAAACGCCAACCGCCAAAACGCTTAAAATTCCCATCACAATCAACAACTCGATCATGGTGAAACCAGCAGATTTAAGATTGGTTTTCAAATGAGTAAAAATCATACGCCTACTTTCTCCCTAAAAAAGAGATATTCTACCCCTACTATGCACACTTTCATGCTCTGTTGTCAAGGGCATTTAAAACCCCTGCACTTCTTACTACACAGTCATCCTGAACTTGGCTGAAAGCCAAGTGAAGGATCTAGCACCGCGTTGTTTTTCGTTATCACTGGATCCTTCTCTCGAGTTTCACTCGGGATCAGGATGACAGTACCGTAGTGTTTAGATTACAACTGTAGGTGGGTCAGCATTTAGAACTGATCGGTCAGATTATAGATGGGCATGATGACGGCAAAGACAATAATCGCCACACCCACACCCATAACCACCAAAATGAGTGGCTCGAAAGCCGCGGTTAGGTTTTTGAGCTGATGCTCCGACTCAGATTCAAAGTAGTGCGACACTTTGTTGAGCACGTCGTCGAGCTTGCCCGTTTCTTCGCCGACCGATACCATCTGCGCCATCACCGGCGGGAAGATGCGCTGCGAGGCGAGGCTTGCTGCCAAGGGCACGCCTTTTTCCACCGATTGACTGGCTTTGGTGAGGGCATTACGGATCACCAAATTGCCCGACGTTTTGGCCACAATAGTCAAAGCATCCAGAATGGAGATGCCAGCGCCAATAAGCAGTGACAGCGTCCGGGCAAATTCTGTCATGGCCACCTGCATCACGATGTGACCAATAAGGGGAGTCTTTAAAATTTGCTCGTTAATCGTCAACATCCCCTTGGATGTGGCTGCCCAACGCTTCACCATAAATACCCCCCCACCAACAAGTGCCACCAGTGCCCACCAAAACGTAACCATGGCTTTGGAGGTGCCAATCATAATGCGCGTCACCAAAGGCAATTCCGCCCCCAAGTCTTCGTAGATTTGCGTCAATTGCGGAATCACAAACACCATCATGATGATGACCACCACAATCATAGCCAGAAAAATGATGATAGGATAAATCATCGCCCCCTTGATTTTGCTCTGGAACTCTCGCCGCTTTTCTTCGTTGTCAGCCAGGCGTTGCAAAACCGAGTCCAGTTTTCCGGCCGCCTCACCGGCTTTGACTAGGGCAATATAGACGCCAGAGAAAACCTGCGGGTGCTTGCCCATCGATTCAGCCAGCGACGATCCACCCTCGATGTCATGCTGCACTTCACTAATGACCTTGGCCATAGCCGAGCGTGATTGCATTTGCAGCACATTGAGCGCCGAGGTAAGGGACAAGCCGGTCGTCAACATGGTGGCTAGTTGTTGGGTAAACACCATGGTATCGCGCGTGGTGATGCGGTTTTTAAGTTTTTCGAGAGTGGCTAATTGACTGGTCGACTTGGCTTTGAAAGAAATAG
>CAZVUJ010000061.1:0-5569 GCA_964630135.1 uncultured Pseudomonadales bacterium
AACGACTTCCATGCCCTCAGTTACCTGGCCAAAAAGAGTATAGGCGCCTGTCAACCAATCACAGTCTTTGGTGCAGATAAAGAATTGGGAGTCATTACTAATCTTAATATCCATGCCTCGCGCCACCCCGACGCTACCCCGGACAAACGGTGTTTGCGAGAGCTCCGTTGGCATTGAGCCACCGCCAGTGCCATTGCCATCGGGGTCGCCCCCCTGCACCACCCAATCTTCGACGCGGTGAAAGGTCAGGTTTTTATAAAAATCACTCTTGGCTTTGCTGACAAAGTTATCCACGGTTTTAGGTGCCGAAGAGGGGTCGAGAGTAATAACAAAGGCACCTTTACTAGTGGTGACGGTAGCGTTCATAAGCGAATCCTTGGTAATTGCTGATTGAGTACTGGCGGTTGCTTCGGGCTCACTGGTCGCGCGAACGGAGGTAGTGGGCAAGGGGGTTAAGGCTGCCTGAGGTTGCGGTTTTGTGGTTTGACAAGCCGCCAAAAAAGCACTAAATAAAAGCAAGGTTAAAAGCTTTTGCATAGCTCGACTCTCTTTATAAAATTTGTACGCTATACTTATACCACAACACAATTGATTCTCTATAAAATAGTGATCCTTGAAAGGCGCCGCCAGTATGTCCGATACACCAATTACCACACCAGAACCTTTAACTGCTCCAGAACCTTCCCTCGAACCCTCATTTGATCAAGAAACCTATAATGCCGTGCAAAACCTGATTGCCCGGCTTTCGGCTCAATTGGATGAGCTGAACCAGAACATCCGCTCGCAGCGAGAAATGCTATCCAATGTCTATGAGAACGACGCCACCCTGGCTGAGGCCAAAGAAAAAGTCCAGGCCATCAAAAACGAGGAAAAAGCCCAGCAATCAAAATTGTCTGAAACCGAAGAAGTGATGGGTATTAAAACCAAAATTGCTGAGATTTCCGAAGACATCAAAATGGTCAAAGAATCGCTGAATACCCATCTCCTCAATTACTACCAAATGACCGGCTCGACTACGGTGGATTTGCCCGACGGCACTGAGCGGGAATTTACGGTCAACGCTAATTTAAAACCCAAAAAGAATTAGTTTTTTATGCGCACTATTCTTATCACCGGCGGGGCAGGGTTTATTGGCACGAACCTGGCTGAGTATTACCTCAAAGATAATCACGTCATTGTTTTCGACAACTTATCCCGGCCTCACGTCGAAGATAACCTGAATTGGCTTAAAAAAAGCCCGCAGCACAAAAACCTTACTTTTATTAAAGCTGATATACGCGATGCTGGCGCACTGGAGCGCGTTGTAAAAGATGCACAGGTCATTTTTCACGAAGCTGGACAAACGGCTGTAACTACTTCGCTTATTAACCCTTTTGAGGATTTTGGTATTAATGCTTTGGGTACCATGCAGGTGTTGGAATCACTCAGACTGCATAATCCAAAAGCGACACTTATTTTTGCCTCGACTAACAAAGTCTATGGCAACCTGGAATCGTTTAATCTGGTTGAGCGTGAAAAGCGCTATGAAGCCACCGGGATTAAGGCTGTAGACGAATTCCAACCGCTCGATTTTCACTCACCTTATGGTTGCAGCAAAGGCGCGGCTGACCAATACGTGCGCGACTACGCCCGCTCATATGGCTTGAAAACGGTTGTTTTTCGCCAGTCGTGCATCTATGGCGTGCACCAAATGGGGGTTGAAGACCAAGGTTGGGTGGCTCATTTCGCGGCGCAAGCCTTGAAGCGTGAGCCCATCACCATCTATGGCGATGGCAAGCAAGTGCGCGATCTCCTGTATATTGAGGATTTAGTCCATGCCTATGATCAAGCGATTGCTTCAGTTGATGCCACCACAGGTGAAATCTACAACATGGGCGGGGGAGTGAACAATGCCTTTTCGCTTTTGGAAGTAATCACTTTTTTAGAAGCGGCGCTCGGCTATAAACTGGAAGTAAACTTTTCGCCACAGCGCGTGGGCGATCAAAAATATTACGTGTCTGATTTTTCTAAAGCCAGCAGCGACTTTGCCTGGCAGCCTTCGACACCGTTTAAATCAGGTTTGGGGCACTTGCTCTCCTGGCTCAAAACATACCTTAACACGTAAGTCTGCTTGCAATCAAGTAATCAGGTCTTGTTTTTCCTTGAGCGATGTTGACGTGATCATTTGTGCCGAAAACTTGAAAAAATTTCTCTAGTTGGTGATTGACATTAAATTTCTAAAACCGCTAGTATGGAGATACGAGGCCCTTTTATAGATGTCGTATAGCGGTAAGGGTTGTGTTTAGAGTGGACAGGGTTATAAAGTTTTGTGAAGGATGTAAGTAGGATCAATGGCCATTAAAAAAGCGCCACGGGTTCTGATGTTTGGCTGGGAGTTACCACCGCATAACAGCGGGGGGCTCGGTGTGGCTTGTTATGGCATAACCAAGGGTTTAAGCAGCTTAGGAGTGCCTATTTCGTTTGCCATGCCGCGCAAACTCCCGACTAACTCCCCGTTCATGGATGTGGTCACCCCCTGGTTGCCGGGAGTCAAGTTCACGGCGCTCAATTCGCTGCTGCAAGCCTATCTCATCAAACACCGCTACCAAGTGCTCTTGTCAGCCACCAAAGACAAAGAGCACTACGGCTTGACTCTCTATGAAGAAGCACTGCGCTTTGGCCGCTTGGCTGGATTCTGGGCCGTGACCCAAAAACACGAGCTTATCCATGCCCACGACTGGATGACTTTTCCGGCAGCCATGCAGGCAGCCAAATTTTCCAAAAAACCCTGGATCGCCCACGTCCACGCCACCGAATTCGACCGCACCGGCGGCTACCTCGACAAGCGCATTGCTGAAATTGAATACGAAGGCCTGCACAAAGCCGATCAAGTAATAGCCGTGAGCGGCTACGAAAGAGAAATGGTCATCAAACACTACGGGGTGCCTCGCTCGCATATTGCTGTCGTCCACAACGGCATCGACATGGTTGAGTTTCAGCCGCTGGACATTCGCCGCGTCTTCCCGCATGACCAAATTGTGTTATTCGTGGGCCGACTAACCTTTCAAAAGGGTGTGGACTATCTCTTAAGAGCCGCCAAGCGGGTGCTTGAAAGGCAGCCTAACACCGTGTTTGTCATCGCTGGCAGCGGCGATATGGAACAACGCCTCATTATGCAAGCCGCCTACATGGGTATTGGCCAGCGGATTATCTTTACCGGGTTTGTGACCGGTGAAAAGTTAAAAATGCTTTATTCCATGGCTGACCTGTTTGTCATGCCTTCTGTTTCCGAGCCCTACGGCTTGGTGGCCCTGGAAGCGATTGCCTCAGGCACCCCTACTATCATCTCCAAACAGTCTGGTGTCGGCGAAACCCTGCCCTCCGTCTTCAAAGTCGATTTCTGGGATACTGATTTAATGGCGGATCAAATGACCTACCTCCTGAGCCACCCCGACCAGGCCCGAGATGTCACTCGCCGAGCCCGGAGCGAGGCAGAAAAAAGAAGTTGGCATCAGGCCGCCACCGAAATAGTATCTGTCTACAACCATCTTACCCATTAACTCTGCCTGATGCCGTGCTTAACTCGAAACACCAATCACACGCAATGATGAGAAATTGATTCTATGGCTGCTATTGTTTTTTATTTCCACGCTCACCAACCTTTCCGGATTAAGCCGTTTAACTTTTTTTCACTAAGTCAGGGAAATTCATATTACGACGAAACGAAACAAGAGCGTCTAGATAACACCAAGATCTTAAAAAAAGTGGCCAAAAAATGCTATCTTCCCACCAATAAAACGCTCCTTCATCTGTTAAGAACTGTGCCCGATTTTCATATTTCTTTTTCTTTGACTGGCGTTTTTCTAGAGCAACTTGAGCAAGCCTTACCAGAAGTATTGGCATCGTTTCAGGAATTGGTGGCCACCGGTAAGGTAGAGTTGGTAGCCGAAACCTACTATCACAGCTTGGCATTTTTGGAATCCCGCCAAGAATTTAATGATCAAGTCCGTTTGCATGAAGGCATGCTGAAACGGCTGTTTGGTATCACCCCGACCTCATTTCGCAACACGGAGCTTATCTATAACAACGAAGTGGCCCAAGCCGCTTTTGACTTGGGCTATACCACCATTTTGGCCGAAGGGGTAGACCGCTATTTGGGCTGGCGCTCACCTAATTTTGTCTACCAGCCAGTCAACTTGCCTGATATGCGCTTGATGCTCAAAAACTACCGCTTAAGCGATGATATCGCCTTCCGCTTTTCCAATAAGGCCTGGCATAATTGGCCGCTGACGGCCGAAACCTACTCCCAGTGGCTCAGCAGCGTTAACGGCAACGGTGATGTGGTGAACCTATTTATGGACTACGAAACGTTTGGGGAGCACCAGTGGGAAGACACCGGGATTTTCTCCTTTCTCTCCCAACTGCCGCATGAAGTCAAAAAACACCCGGACAACACCTTTATGACCGTATCGCAAGCTGCTCATGCTTTCCCGGTAAGAGACACCGTGGATATGCCCGACCTCACCTCATGGGCGGATATGGAACGCGATTTATCTGCCTGGATGTCAAACGCCCTGCAAGTCAATGCCATCAAGTCGCTGTTTGCGCTGCAGGAGCAAGTTTTAACCTCCAACAATCCGCAACTGATTCATGACTGGCGCCGCTTGACGACCAGCGATCACTTCTACTATATGTGCACCAAATGGTTTTCGGATGGCGATGTGCACAAATATTTTTCTCCCAACCACACCCCGCACGAAGCCTATGTTAATTTTATGAACGTGCTTCAAGACGTGCGCCTTCGGTTGGAAGCAGCTGATTAAACAAAGCGCACAAAAAGCGAAGGCTCAGTCGTTATTATTAGTCTATAACTAGAAGTTGGCTTGAAACTTGATTCGTAGGAGGCTCGGGAATCAATCCTCTGATGATCGGATTTACCGGTTCGAAAATCTGGGTTAAAGTCATGGCAATCACATCATCAGTTAATACTTGTGTTTCCCAGCCATTCCCCGTTGCAGTATGGGTAGCGCCAATACCTCTTAGGTAGGACAAGCCATCCAAACCATATTCGGTCAACGGCCTATCAGCAGCTTTGTATTCTATATGACCCAGTTGAGCAAAAACCATTCTAGGCACATCAAGTCGAACTGCTGATGAAATTTTTTGGTCAGGAGTTAACATAACCTGAATCACATGCTCACTTAACATAAGAGCTTCTACCTCTTTAGCGTCCACTGCAGTCTAATTTCCCACTCTAAATTCTAAACTCTCTGAACCAGCAGGTCCGTAAAGCCGAATCCGACAATACTGCCCCTTGCCCAATTTCTGGGTCAACTCGCCGTTGGCTCTAATCAATTCCTGGAGTGGTCCAAGTCTTTGTTCAAGCGCTTCGTTAGTCAGAAGGAGTTCTGGTGTACCTTGATCACAACCCCTATCTGAAGCAACGCCCCCTCTCCACCCAGCTACTTGCCGAGCTACTCTTTGTCGGAAACTAAGCCTATATCCTTCATTATAGGGTATTATCTCTTGGGTCATAGGCGCTATTTTAGCACATACCTGATTTATACCCAAAACACGGTGATAAAAAACC
>CAZVUJ010000062.1:0-5529 GCA_964630135.1 uncultured Pseudomonadales bacterium
AAAGTAACGGCGTCTTTGAAATTGGATTTGACGTAGACATTAAATCGAGCCTGGTCGTTATCGCTGGCTCCCAGAACAGAGTTTGTTTGAGATGGGTTGCGGAGAGTGGCAGCTTGAGGTGGGATACTTAGTTCGGATGGATGTTGAGCAACTAACCGGCTAAGCGGAGGGATAGCTTGATTAAGGGCACTACTCAAGCGATTTTTGGTAACCGGATCATTAAAACCCCAAACCAGGGGATATTGGAAAGCAAACGAGGCAAAGAAGATGGCAGTGAGAAAGCCCAAAGCAATGCGTTTGAGTGGGAGAGAAGGGCTCGCGCTGGGCTCAAAAGTTGTATCTACCAGAGTAAGATCAGTTTTCTCGACAACACTATCAAACGGGGTAACAGAGTGCGCTGGTTCTGGTTTGCCATGAGGAGCCGTATCGCTGATAGTCGGCTTTTGGTCAAGTACCGGCACAAGCGAGGTTCGGTGGGGCAATGCCGGGGGGGTGATATGAAGAGGCCGGGGGTGGATGGAGTCGCGCAAACTTATCGTCGGCATTGGCTTATCCGGCATGGCAGAAAGTGGCTTTGGAATCTCAAGAGGTGAAGCGTTAATCTGGTAGCGTTTCTTTGAACGTTTAGCGGTTTTAAGACGTTTGATGTCTTTCAAGGTGTATCGGCGGTGTGCTCCTTGAGTGTAAGCAGGCATTAATTTCCCTGCAGCCTCCCAACGACGCAGGGTTTTGGTCGAAACTCCCAAGAATTCGGCAGCTTGACCTATAGTTAATTGATGGTGGGCAGGTGTTTTTAGCATGGGCAGTGCACTTGGGTTGATGGACATTTTGTCTAAGTTTTTATGTCCAATTTTAGAGTGGCAAAAATTGGACAATAAGTCAAGAACCCGATTTAACTTATATGTCTATTGGAGTCATTGCGTATGCAGCAGGAATGGGGAGGTAAACTTCGCATCTGAAACGGATAAATAATCTGTGTTTCAAGACAGGATTAAAGCCGAATACACATTGTTGCACGTAGGGCAAAGATTTAAGCTTATAGCAAGAGTATTTTCACGATTCGTTTTCATCTAAGCTAGGCCCGAAGAGGCAAAATGATATTTTCGCATATTACTAGCCTGGAGAGAGTATTACTGATTTATATATCAATCAAATACGCTTTGGGAATAGCGCTATCACAGGAGATTTTTAAGTGCTAATCGTTGGTGAGAACTATGAGAATAACGATAATTGTTGGGAAGAGTATTCTTTGCTCGTGATTTTTGATAACACTACTTAAAAGGGGTGGTTTGAGCTCTTTCATTAATAGTGGAGTAAGGAACTATCCTGACCGAGCCTCATTGTTTGCTTGAAGTCTGCAGAGGTGCATTGGCGAACTGCAGACTTTCAGGCAGCTGCTGGCGTGATACGATCATAGTAGTGGTCGATAATTGGGAATAACCTTCATGACAACAGGACAAAAATGCTTAATTCAAGCGATTAGAGCCCTTTCAGCTCTGGTGTTAGTTTCGGTTTTTGACTTTTCATCTCAGGTTACTGCTCAGAACTCTGACTTGTCCGTAGCAGTGGAAATTCCTTTTGAGGGCGACATTACCTCTGGATCTTTGATTTGCTCAGGCGAAGCAAGCTATGAGCTGTGTCAAGCTGAATATACCCCATCCATGTATGGAGTGCATACCACTATACCCTCAGCGAGTATAGAATATGCGGATCAGACGGGCATACTGGTGGTCAGGGGTGGCGTCGTCAAGGTCAGAGCGAGTGCGGTCAACGGTGAAATCGAGGTCGGGGATTGGGTGACTGCTTCATCAACGCCGGGTGTGGTGCAGAAAGCCACTCGAAACGGCTTTGTGTTGGGTTCAGCTCTGGAAGCATATGCGGGTAATAGCGAGGCTTTACTTCAAATAGCGCTGAACATTCACCCCGAAACACGGTTAGCGAATGCCCGAAGTAATTTATTTGAGGTGATGCGGCAAGGTTCACAAACGGCATTGCTTGAGCCTCTGAATGCGCTGCGCTATTTTCTTGCCGCTCTGTTAGTGGTGGTGTGTGTGATTCTGGGACTGGTGTTCTATGGTCGCTTGTCTCGCTCTAGCATTGAAGCCATTGGCCGCAATCCCTTGGCTAAACGTGACATTCAATTTGCTTTATTTGTACAAATGGTGATCACCGGTTTAGTTATCGCATTTGGCATTCTCGCTGCCTACGTGGTGCTGGTGATTTGAGATCACGAGCTTTGCACCTTGTGTTTGTCTGTACCAGCCTTTGGGTAGAGACGTGGCACTGCCACGTCTCTACGTGAAGGTTATTAATGTATTTTATTCTTTAAGAGGATCACTGGCAGCTGCTTTGCGACTTGTACACCAAAGAGATTTATTCCATACTTGACCTAACGTTCGTTAATTAACTCGAGCCTGCCTATGTTTGCCGATGCCACTCTGCTTATCGGTTTATTGTTGTTAGCCTTTTTGTTGAGTTTTGCCTTGATTGCGCTGCTACTTTTGTATTCCCGCGTCTATGGTCGCGTGGAAAAAATGGATCGAGTCCAGGCAGATCTCTTGAAGCAAAAACAAGAGTTTGATGCTCAAGCGGCCGAGCTTGCCAGCGCCCAAGCTCAGGAGCTCATTAAAGAAGCCTCAGTCAAAGCCCAAGCCATCATCCGCCAGGCTGAGTCTATCTCCACGGATGTCCGCCGCCGCTTAGATACACAACTTGAACAACTTCCCAAGGCCCAACAGGATATTTATCGGGATGTGTTTAAGCAGGTGGGTGAAGAGGCGATTCAAGTCTTGCATCAAGTGGCTGACGAAATGAAAGTCTATGCCGATCGTGAAGTCAAAGCCTTTGGCGCCGCCCTCCAAGAGCGAACCGCAGCTACGCAAGAGGAAGCCAAAAAGGCGATTGAGCAAAGCTATGAGCGCATGGAAGCGGAAATCCTGGCCTACAAACAAAAACGCTTGAACCTCATTGATCAATCCATTCATCAGGTTATCCGTGAAGTCACTGAAACCGTAATCGGAACAGCCATGCATACCGAGCAACATCAAGAAATGGTCATTAAAGCGCTTGAGGATGCCAAGAGCGCGCATGTGGTTTGATCGATATGGCTCTTGAGACGGTCGCTTACCAACACTTACTTGACTATGCCCGCACGACGGTGGAACTGAGCCTGTTGCAAGAAGAGATTCGCTTACTGCAAGCAGCACTCTATACCACTCAAGAACAGGGTTTTGAGCAGGTGCTGCAGGACAAAGTACGGTTTGAAGTGGCCGAAATAGTGCGACCCCTCCTGATGGAGCAGAGTGGCAATCAACACCAAGTACTTGAAGAAATTCTTCAGGCAGCTCGTGAGCAAAAGAGATTAAGCTTAACAATTGCTTTCCGGCCATCAAGTTCCTTCGTGACCACCCTGGTGAGTTGGGTGCGCAGTCACCTGGGGCAGGGCATTGTGGTTGATTTTCGCTATGAGCCTGCTGTAGTTGGCGGAGCCGTGATTGAGTTTAATGGTCATTATGGTGATTTTAGCCTTAAGAAAAAATTTCAGGCCTATTTTGATGCTCAGTTGATGCCAAAAACGGACCAAAATCAGGTAGTTTCGGAGTCAACCCTGTCTGGTTAAGAGCCACAGTGTAGTGTGAGATAGATTCGTATGCATAGTTTTCAACATTACCTCGAAACCTTTGGCGAAGTCGGTTTCGTTGATGCCATGGTCGGGCCATCCCTGATGCTTTCTGGTTTGCCAGGAGTGACTACGGGGGAGGTAGTGGTTTTTGAAAATGGGGCTCTGGGGCAAGTGGCCTCGCTCTTGCCGGAATCGGCCCAGGTGATGCTGCTTGAGGGTAATCAGGTAAAACTCGGCATGCGGGCCGCTCGCAGTGATAAACCTCTGGAAATTCCCTGTAGCGAGGGTATGATTGGTTTGACGCTGACTCCCTTGGGATTACCCTTTGATGGCGGCGCGCTCATGCAAGGCACCATCACTCATCGCCCTATCGATATTCCACCGCCAGGCATTGATGCCCGGGTTTCCATCACTCAACCATTTCACACGGGCGTGGGTTTAATCGACTTACTGGTTCCCCTGGCCTTAGGTCAGCGAGAACTTTTCTTAGGTGACAACAAAGTAGGCAAGCGGAACACACTCCGGCAATTAACCAAAATGCACGTGATGCAAGGCGGAATTACGATTTTTGCCTTAATTGCCCAGCGCCGCAGCGACATCCTCAAGCTCCAGGACTATCTTGCTCAGGAAAACCTGCTTGAGGGAACGATAGTGGTCGCTTCAACGGCCACCGACCCCAGTGGCCTGGTTTTTATTACTCCCTACACGGCCATGACGCTGGCAGAATTCTTGTGTGATCAAGGCAAGCAGGTGTTAGTGATCCTCGACGACTTAACCATGCATGCCAAGCACTATCGAGAAATCAGCTTAACCAGCCGCCGCTTTCCCGGCAGAGATAGCTATCCGGGGGACATTTTTTATACCCATGCCCGACTCTTGGAGCGCGCCGGCTGCTTTGCAAAAGGTTCGATTACCTGTATCCCGCTGGCGGATACGGTCATGGGCGACATTACCGGATATATTCAAACGAACTTGATGTCCATGACTGATGGCCATGTGTTTTTTGATACCCAAAAAGCCAACGAGGGCTTTCAGCCAGCCATCAATACCTTTCTCTCAGTCACTCGTGTAGGGCATCAGGTGCAAAAACCATTGTATAAAGCATTGAGCGCCCGATTAACCCAGTTTTTGTCTCATCATCAGCAGTTACAACAATTGGCCCATTTTGGCGGGGAAATGTCAGCTGAGGCGCGTGTCAATTTGGAACTAGGTGAACAGCTTAATGAGCTTTTCAAACAGGATGATAATGAAGTCGTGCCTGTTTCGGTCATGGCGGTGTTTGTCTGCCTTTTGCTCTCCGGAAAGATCGCAGCTACCAATCTGGAGATCTTGCAACAGCGATTAGCCCACTTTGCTAAGGCCTATCACGCGCAGGCCGAGCTTAAGCACTGGTTTGAGCAGTTGATTGAGGCTCATGGTGATCCACAACATCTTGTTGATCAGGCTTCAGCCTTAGCTAAGTCACTGTTGGGTATTGAGGTCTAACGCGTATGAATGCTCTTGATACTCTTACTGCCGACACTCGTCAACTCAACTTAGTTAAGAGTATGGCCACCGTGTATGGCGGTTTAGCCGCCGCTAAGGTGGCTCAGATTCGAGAAGGCATCTTGGCTTCCAGGGTTTACCTGGAAGAGATGCATGTGTTAGCCAATCAAGTCTATGCTGCTAGTCAGAGAAATGCGCTCAGGGAAAAAAATCACTCCCCTAAAACCCTGCTGCCTCAGAATGGAAAAACACTTCGGGTGATTCTGGGCTCTCACACCAGATTATATGGTGACCTGGTTAAGCAAGTGCTTGCTTTATTTTCTCAAGACTATTCTCCGGAAGCTGACGCAGTCCTGGTTAGCGGATCGGTCACCCAGCAGCTTTTTAGAGAGCGCTTTCCTGATCAAGAAACGACTGTCATT
>CAZVUJ010000063.1:0-5492 GCA_964630135.1 uncultured Pseudomonadales bacterium
AAGTGTAAGCGAAAAACAACGCGATGCTAGATCCTTCACTTGGCTTTCAGCCAGGCTCAGGATGACTATGTAGTAAGAAAGGTAGGTGGGTCAGGGAATTTTGGTGAAGCTTCCACTTGAGAAGATTGAGTTTTGCGAGGCTTTTTTAGGGCATTTTATTTGACAAGTAAGTGTCACGCGTGAGAAAATAGCTCCGATTGTTTGAGAAGGATCAAATAATCGTTCCCCAACTTAAGTAAGCGTGTGGATCGACTGCAAGCATTTTTTCGTAACTCAATAAAGAAATATATTCCACATTAACGGCGACCGGCCGTGATTGGGTAGAGTGAGAGCAAGGTATCGCTTCATACATCCGTTATTTAATTACTGATTTGCGCCCAAGCATAGATTCAACCATGTGTATTCATCCCACCACTCGTGCAGGTATTCATCGTTGTTGTTACTTATTAATTCCTTAAACAAGAGGAGAAACACCTATGGCTCCACGAGCCACCAAAGCCACAACCGCCAAACCGACAGAAAAAGCAGGTACAGAAATCAAGCCATCGGCTACGTCTGAGCCCACAGCGCCCGTCTTGCCTGTCAAGGATGAGATAAAGCCAGCTCCGCTTGCGACTCCTATAACCACGCCGCCGACTCCATCGCCGGTCAAGACAGCGGCACCTGTGACCCCCCAACCGCCTGTTTCAATTGCCCGTCCTGTCCATCAACCTTACCGCCAACCGATGCAGCGCATGAGTGTTGGCCGCATGCAATCGAGGCCCAACCATAACCATCACCGCAACCAAAATTTTGATGGTCAAGTTGATGGCCGGGTGATTCCGGATGCGGGTGTGGAAACAGAAACCTTTACCGGGATGCTTGAAAAACGTAATGATGGCTCGGGCATTTTGCGCTCGGGTTTCCGCTCAACTGATCGCGATGCCTATATTTCTGCTTCCCAACTCAGGCGCTTCAACTTGCGCCCTGGAGACCTGGTTACGGGGCCAGCACGCAAACCCAAAGAAAACGAACGCTACTGGGGAATGTTGCGTATCGACACCGTTAACGACAAGCCGGTAGCTGATTCGCAAAGTCGCACCGATTTTCACCGCTTGATTCCGGTGTTCCCGAACGAGCGCCTGAATCTGGAGATTGGCACTGAGCCTATGGGCAACCGCTTAATTGATTTAGTAGCTCCCATTGGCAAGGGCCAGCGCGCCATGATTGTGTCGCCCCCCAAGGCGGGTAAAACTACTATCCTCAAAGATATAGCCACGGGTATTGCTAAAAATCACCCCGAAGTCCATTTGATGGCCGTGTTGATCGGCGAGCGACCTGAAGAAGTGACTGACATTGACCGCCATATTGCGGCCATCACCGGTGGCAAAGGCGAAGTGGCGGCTTCCAATTTTGATGAGCAAGCCACTGAACAGACTCGGGTGGCTGAGCTGGCCTTGGAGCGCGCTCGCAGATTGGTAGAGCTTGGTGGCGATGTGGTCGTTTTGCTGGATTCGATTACGCGCTTGGCCCGGGCCTACAACTTAGCCATTCCTACCTCAGGTCGAACCTTGTCGGGTGGCTTTGACCCGGCAGCTCTCTATCCACCCAAAAAATTCTTTGGTGCGGCACGCAACTTTGAGGTTGGCGGTAGCTTGACTATTATTGGTACTGCTTTGGTTGAGACTGGCTCGCGTATGGATGACCTTGTTTATGAAGAGTTCAAAGGCACCGGCAATCAAGAGTTAGTGCTCTCGCGTAAATTTGCCCAGCGGCGCATTTTCCCGGCCATTGAGGTGCAAAAATCAGGCACGCGCCGCGATGATTTGCTCTACGACAGCACCACCTATCAGTCGATCATCCTGATGCACCGCATGTTCGATATGCTTAACGAGGACGAGCGCACCGAAGTCTTGCTCGAGCGCCTGAGAAAGTCTAAGAGCAACAAAGAGTTCTTGGCAGCCCTTAAAGAAGGGTAGAGTACCAGCCAAGCACCTCAGGTATATCAGGCAGCACGCGTAACCCCTATAACGATTAGCCGTGCGTTACTCTTGGCAGCAAAAATGTAGTACACTTAAAGCCCCTGCAGGCTCATGTACGCTGCGATTAGTTAAAAAAAGTTGAATTCTCTCGCACCTTATGCGCACACCAACGTTATTACAAGAATTTCAGGAATTTTGGCTGTTTTTTTGGGACTATGTGTTTCGCCGCCTGCATATTGGTTTTAGGGCGTTTGAAACGTCTAAAGGCTCCATTGTGGATGTGCTCTATAGGCGGCGGGGTAAATATGCCCGACCCTTTGTCCATTCCAGTATGATTGGTTTGGTGTTTATCGGAGTAACGCTGGGACCGGTTGTGTTCGATGAGCAAACCGATAGTTTGGCTGCCTCAGAGTTGCCTCAAGGTCAGGTATTGGGTATGACTACAGAGGATGTAAGCACCTATGGCACATCCACCGTTTCAGGCCAGGGAGTTGTCGAATATCGCGGGGGTGAGATTGTCGACTACGAAGTCAAAGAAGGGGAAACGATTTCCCAGATTGCCCAGCAGTTTAGCTTGAATCCCGAATCAATCTTGTGGGCTAATGGCTTGGACAGCGAAAAACAAAAAATCAAAGCGGGCCAAGTCTTAAAAATCCTGCCGGTTGATGGGGTGGTGCATAAGGTCAAAAAAGGCGAGACGGTCTATTCGATTGCTAAAAAATATGAGGCCAACCCGCAGGGAATGGTCGACTATCCCTTCAACGAATTCACCGACGATGAATCATTTGCCCTCGCTGTTGGCCAAGTGATTATGGTGCCCGATGGCGTGATGCCAGCGCCGCAAGAAGAGATGTCGGGTCGCACCACCATGGCCCAAAAACTGACTCCCGATGCGGGCCAAGTCAGCTCGTTTGGCTCCTTTGTGTGGCCGGCTTCGGGCTATGTGTCGCAGGGCTATCGGTTCTACCACAAAGCCATTGACATCGCCAACAAGGGTGGTGGCTCGATCTTAGCCGCTGACGGCGGCACGATTGTGGGAGCCGGGTGGCTTGCGAACGAAGGCTATGGCAATCGCGTCATGGTCGATCATGGCAATGGCTATGTGACGCTCTACGCCCACATGTCATCGGTCGCCGTGGTGGCTGGACAGCGCGTCAATCGGGGCGATGTTTTGGGGCAAATGGGCTCGACTGGTCGCTCCACCGGCACCCACCTGCACTTTGAGATCCGCACCGCTGGGGGACTGCTTAATCCTTTGAATTTTTTGAAATAATGAGTTACCTCCATAGCAATAAAGACGAGGTTGCGCTCAGTTGCTATACTATACGCATGCAACAGATTTACTCTATTCAAGAAGTTCAAACTCAATTTGCCCACCTCTTAACCTCAGTTGCAAACGGTGAGGAGGTTCTTATTGGTAAAGCGGGAAAACCTGTAGCTAAATTAGTAGCTCTTGAAACGAAGAAAAAGAAAAAAGTGGTGCGCCAACCTGGGGGATGGAAGGGAAAAATCTGGATAGCCAACAATTTTGATGATCCTGACTCCGAAATTGAAGCGATGTTGTATGGTAATGACGTAGAGTAGTATGGCATATTTGCTCGATACGCATGTGCTGATATGGTGGTTAGCTCAGGAAGAAAAGTATGCTAAGAAGTTGCAAAAAATCATAGGCAACACAACCGAACCAGTCTATGTCAGCGCAGCTTCGGTTTGGGAGATTAGTCTCAAAAAGAGCAAGGGCAAACTTAAAACACCCGACGATCTGGCTTACCAAATTGCCAAGCATCACTTTGTGCCTCTTTCTATTTCCCTAGAGCATGCGTTATTAGTAGAAAAGTTGCCTTGGCATCACACAGATCCTTTCGATAGATTGCTGATCTCTCAAGCGATAACCAACGCATTAACGCTTATTACTCACGATAAAGTGTTGAAATTATATGCAGCTAAGGTAAGACTTATTTAAGAAAACTATGAAACAAAACATTATTGATTCAGCTCAGTTTACCGTTGCCGCCGGTGCAGGCGGCGATGGGGCGATTTCTTTCCGCCGTGAAAAATACGTGCCCAAAGGTGGACCTGACGGCGGCAAAGGGGGAAGAGGCGGATCGGTTATCATCACCGCGAATCCCAACATCAACACCTTGCGCTTTTTTGCCGGCAAAAATCGGTTTGAAGCGCCAAGCGGCCAAAAAGGCGGCAAGCGCAACCAGTTTGGGTTAGATGCAGCCGACTTAATTTTAGAAGTGCCCGTGGGCACCCAAGTGTATGTGAACGTGGAAACAGCCCGGCTGCTTACGGGCAATGTGCTCTATGGCACCAAAGACTGGCAGGAGCTTGGTGACCACCAAAAACCAGACAAGCGCTTGTTGCGCCAGCAAGACATGCCTCAAGATCCAGAGGCAGCTTTGGCCGAGCGTTTTGTCCTCACCGATAGGGTCGTGCTTGATGAACCAAACTCAACGACAACCAGTAATGATGCCTCCACTCAACGCAAGCCTTCCACCTGGTTACTCATCAAAGATTTTACGCAGGCGGAAGACCAGGCGGTGTTAGCCCAGGGCGGCAAGCAAGGGTTAGGCAATGCTTACTATAAATCCTCCCGGGTAACGACACCTAAATTTGCCCAGCGAGGTGAAGCAGGCGAGCGGTTTGACATCCGCTTGGAACTCAAAGTGCTAGCTGATGTGGGGTTGGTAGGCTTGCCCAATGTGGGCAAAAGTACGCTGTTGTCCGTGCTCACCCGCGCCCGACCGGAGATTGCCAATTATCCCTTCACTACCTTGACACCTAATTTGGGAGTGTTGATCATTCAAAATCCAAAATCCAAAATCCAAGATCTGGTTATCGCGGATATTCCGGGATTAATCGAAGGCGCACATCAGGGCAAAGGCCTGGGGGATCAGTTTTTGAAACACGTAGAGCGCTGCCGCATGCTTATCTATGTGCTTGCCCCCATGGATGCCGATTTACTCTTGTTGCCTAAGGAATTAGCTCAAGTGCTGCTTGAGCAATTAGCGACGGTGAGGCAAGAGGTAAGTGCGTATTCACCCCATATGCAGGAGAAGAAAAGTCTGGTGGTTGTTAACAAAGCCGATGTCATGAGTGAAGCACACCAAGTTGCTGTTAGCGATACCTTTGGCAAAGAGGGTATCGACGTCATTATGCTCTCCGCCGCCGCCCGTCACAACCTCAATAATTTGGTGGAGAGGTTGGTGTTGGGGTACGATAGGCTTGAATCATTTATGTAAAAAAAGGAGGATGTATGGAAGCTGGAGGCAGTCAGGACTTAAGAACAACTATTAGCGAAGGAAATTTAGCCTTTCTCGCTGTGGAATGGATAGATGATCCTGAGCCGCAACTACTTGTCCAGTTAGATTGTTATGGTATTCAAGATTCGAGAGGCTTTCTCGCTGACTATGTTTCAGGGGGAATGTTGGAGTTTGGGGAAGTCACGCGAGAAGATATAGTAGGGCTTGCATTGGACATCATACAAAGAAGATCACGAGCGAGGGTTGAAGTTGAAACTCCACA
>CAZVUJ010000064.1:0-5439 GCA_964630135.1 uncultured Pseudomonadales bacterium
CTGCGCCGTGCGCGAAACCAGAGAAGAAACCGGACTTGATTTGGAGAATCCGCGCCTCGGACCGTTTACTAACGATATTTTTATTCAAGAACACAAACACTATATTACGATTTTTGTACTCGGCTACTCAACGCAGGGCGAACCAGAGGTGCTCGAGCCCGATAAATGCGAAGGCTGGCAGTGGTTTGCCTGGGGCAATCTCCCCCATCCGCTCTTCTTGCCCATACAAAACCTATGTAAAAAATCATTTGTTCCATTTGCATCTTAATGCAGGTTAGAATTTGAGATATATGGCTCACAAAACTGTGTTTGTTACATGTTTGTTTATCTTCTTCCTATCCATTTACTTCGTGGGGATTAGTAATATATTGCGATTTATTAACAATCTAGATTTGGGTATTTCATTTTTTACTCGTCCGAATGAGCTTATTTTTGGAGGTTGTTTCTCAACCTGTGAAGGAAATGAAAAATTGCTTTACTGTAGTAAAGGTATACTTAAACAGTGTAATTACGCCTGTTTTGGTACCTCTTGGAACAACTGCCGAGGTCAGATTTGACTCTGATAAAGTTATGGAATTAATAGCAAACCAATCTTTCGCTGGTGACAAAAAATTTGGGCAATCAGTGCTTTACCCGCTAGAAAAACGCTTCCTTGATTGGTTTATTCCTAAAATCCCCCAATCAATCGGCTCATATCAACTAACCCTTATGACACTTGTGTGGTCGATGCTTGTCGTTGGGGGCAGTTTTTTGGCCCGCAATAATTCAACCTGGCTTTGGATCGTGTCGCTTATTATTTTTCTGCAATATTTTACCGATCTCATCGACGGAGCTGTAGGACGCTTTCGCAACACCGGCCTTATCAAATGGGGCTACTATATGGATCATTTGCTGGATTATTTGTTTTTGTGTTCCCTCCTCATTGGCTATTCCTTTTTCCTAGCTGAAGCCGAAAAAGATATGTTGTTTTATATCCTCATCGTGCTGGCAGCATTTATGATCAATTCGTTTCTGTCGTTTGCCGCCACCAACAAATTTCAGATCACCTACAAAGGCATTGGCCCCACCGAGCTTCGCTTTCTGTTTATTGGCATCAATTCGTCCCTAGCCCTTTTTGGCACGACGGGTTTGGGTGGAGCTCTGCCGTTTGTGTTGCTCGCCTTGATTGTGGGGCTTATGGTGGTTGTATTTCAAACCCAAAAGCAATTGTTCGAAGACGATATGCGGGCAAAAAATGATAAATAATCACGTCTAAAACTTTTCTCGTAAAGTCTAATTCATTTTGGAGTTGATTGGTCAGCCATTATTTAGTGCCAATTACAAAATTCATATCTGGCAATAATGTGTTGCTTGTCATCCTCGCGTAGGCGAGGATCCAGTGACTTTAATCTTAAGCCTGGATTCCCGATGCAGACTTCGCCTATGGCGAGTCTCCTCGGGAATGACAACCCTAGGTAATTCGTAAATCCTAATAACAATATTGCTAATCATTCGAAACTTACGGTTCTTGCCAAGGTTAATCCCCAGACTGTTTTGAAGCCATTACGTTTCAAAGTTTTCGCCGCCTCTTTCATGGTAGCCCCCGTTGTGTAGACGTCATCGACCAGAACAATTGCGTTGGCGCGCCATAATGAGAGTGCCTCTCTATCGAGTTTTGGGTTTAGGGAAAAGGCATCTTTGATGTTTGCTGCTCGATCTTGGCCTCGCAAACTCATTTGCGGCTTAGTGCGCTTGTGGCGCACGAGCAGAGACGCCTCGTAAGCCAAACGTAGATACGCAGCAAATGCTTGACCCAAATATTCCGCCTGATTAAATCCTCGCCACCGCTGCCGCGAGGCATGCAAAGGCACCGGGACAATCAGCCACTGACCTTCCACAAACTGACTCAAATCCCCCAGACTTACGACTGCTTCGATCATTTCTGGAAAAGCTGCGGTAACTAGGCGATATTTAAGCTTGGCAATAACACGTTTACTTAATCCTTGATAGGCGAAAATGCTTACCAAACCATCTAACCCCAATGGTTTGCGACACCGCGGATGAGTGGCACCTCCTCGGCTTTTTTGGTGGCACATCGGGCAGACTGGTTCGTTGATCACTTTGAAAAAGTTTACACAGCTTGAACAAATATATGCGCCTGTTTGTCCACAACCAAAACAGGTCTTGGGAAAAATAAAATCAAGCAGTCCCATGAGATTAAGTATAGCGCGACTATAACAAACTCATTTGCACGCCCGCCTTGGGTTTAACCGCAAACGAAAAATCAACTGGCGCATCGACCACATTATTCCAATGATTGAGGTAGAGAATCTTGCCATGTACCCGGCCAAAATCATAGAGATCGCGCGTGATGGCCACATCTTTCATGCAGTAGTGAGCTAACTTGTCCCATTGTTTCTCTTGAAAATATTTTATGGCGTCTAAGCCATTGCCTGACTTTTTGGTACCCAAGGTTTGTTTGGCCAGCGAATCAAGACTAATGCGCCGGTTGATGCTGGCTTTAACTCGGGACAACAAATCAAGCGATGGCAACTTACGGATATTACCTCTGTAATACGGCACAAGTGTAGGTAAATCAAACCCATCACTATTAAAGCCAATGACCACATCGGCTGATTCAAGAAGGGGCCAAAACTTTTCTAAGTCCTGTTCAAAAAAACGATGCTCAGTTTCCACCACTCCTTCATCTTCCGGGAATCCATTGCGCTCAATGGCACCGATAAAACTAATGCCCAGTTTTTCGGGATAATAGCCACCCACAGCATCGAAGGTAAGCTTGGTTTCAACATCAAAAATGACTTGCTTCATGATAATTAATTTTTTTTAAGCACCAAAAATATATGACCGTTATATCACCATCGATACGCATTCCTTAACCGGAATTATTTTTTGTAGTACAAGCGCAAGCGTTGCTCGACCACTTGGGCAACGGCAAGTTTAGCCGGCTCAAGCACCTTGTAGGGCGCCACTTCATCCGGGTTTGCTTGCAAGTAGGCGGCCACTGCTTTGCGCCAGGCCAAACGGATCTCCGTGTTAATGTGAATCATCGATATGCCGGCATCAATAGCAGCCACAAAGTCAGCGTCACTGATACCAGAGCCACCATGAAGGACCAATGGTACGCCTGATTGTTCGCGAATTTCTCGGATGCGATTAATGTGCAATTTAGGATTCGGCGCGTTTTTGAGCATGCCGTGAATATTGCCGACAGCCGGCGCAATCAAATCCACGCCAGTTGCTAACACGAATTGCTTGGCGTCTTCGCCAGTTGGCAGAGCCTCTTCACTTAAAGCCGCACCTTCGGGCAGTTCATCCAGCAGTTTTGAAGACGAGCCAATATACCCCACCTCAGCTTCGACCAATACTTCCGGCCGGTTGGCGCGCACGTAATCAACTACTTCCTTGGTCAAACGAGTATTCTCTTCAACCGATAATTTCGCCCCATCAAAGATCACCGAATCATACCCTGCCTCAACTACTTCCTTGATCCTTTCGAGTGAATAAGTATGGTCGGCGTTAAGATATAGCGGATAGGCATACTGCTCCCGGATACTAGTGACGATGGCAGCCACCTGCTTAATCCCCATAAAATCTCGCTCACCCTCAGACACACCAATAACGACCGGCACCTCCAGTTTCTTAGCTGCCTCAAAAATCCCCCATAAGCCTTCCAAATTACTGATATTGAAATGGCCAATCGCCACTTTTTGCTCTTCTGCTTCGCGAATCACGTCTTTCAAGTTTTTCATAGTCTTCCCTTCCAAATAGAGTAATCAATTATTGCTGAGCGTACTGGGCATACACTTGAGTAATTCCCTGCTCCACCGTCATTAAAGCTTCGGTTTCATCCACACCCGTGTTCACGGCATTAATGGCATCTTCGTAGTATTTGATCATTTTGTCATTGATGCCGTTATCAAAGGTGCGGCTGGCCAGATACCACGATTTAGCCGTGGGTGCTCCTGAAATATAGGCGCCAACCAAGGGGTCGCCAGTCAATTGATCGGCTAGATCAATTCGGGAAAAGGGTTCGCCAAAGGCCCTAACACTGCTGGCTTGCGTATAAAACTGACGCATAACTTCTTTGTCAGATAAGTATTGCAAAAGTTTCCAACCGGCCTCTTGTTTACTCTTACTGGATTTTTGAGAAACTCCCTCTGCCCAGAATGACGCCCAATTGATTTCTCCGCCCGACAATTGCGGCGCGGGCGCAATAGCAAAATCAACTGATTGGCTAATGGCCTTAATGTCGTGTGCTCGCCACGAAGGGGCCAAAATCATGGCCACTTTCTCCAGAGCAAAGGCAGCGTGAGAAGCGGGCAACGAATCATCCCAAATCTTGTCCTGCTTGGAAAAAATGGTGTAGAAGGTCAGTGAATCGCGACCCAAATTGCTATTGGGTTTGCTCAAGTCGGCTCCATTTTGCAGCATTAACAGTCCCAAAATATCCGACCAATTATCCACATTCGATGTGGTGCCTAAAGCTACACCTGAGCGTTGAATCGCCCCATTGGCATCGCGAAGCGTAAGCTGGTTGGCCGTGCGGCGCAATTCTTCCCAGGTCGTAGGCGGGGTTTTGCCCGCGGCCTTGAAAATGGCCTTGTTGTAGTAGAGTCCCAACCCATCAAACATCAGGGGCACACCCACAATGCCCTTTTGCGTGGTGAGTGAATTAACGGCTACGGGATAAAAGGTGCTTTCAAACGTGGCCTTCGCCATAACCGAGTCGGGCATGCTTTCCAGATAATCTTGCAACATGATCACCCACGTATTATGGAAGCGAAACACATCCGGGCCATTTCCCCCGCTCAGCCGACTCATCAAACGCTCTCGATAATCTTTGTGTGATTGTTGCTCATAGGTGACTTTGATGCCCGGGTTTTGGCGCTCAAAATCTGCTAATACCTGACTAACCACCTGCGTTGGCTCCCACAAACCCCAATAGGTCAATTGGATTGCTTCTGCCTGTTCAGGTGTCCCTGCCGCCTCATCATCGGAAAGCCGGGATCTCACCCAAGACACGGCAAACAGAATCAAGCCCAGGATCAGCAGAATCAAAATCACGGGAACGATAAAGCGGAAGGGCGATTGTTTGACTTGCGCCATAGCTGGTTTGGGGGAAACGCCGTCTTTAGGTGGGGCAAGAGGTGGGGAGGCTTTTGCCGGTTCGTTTGCAACCGGCTTAGCAGGTGCTGGAGCCGGCATATTTTGGCGGGCTGGCAAGGCAGATGGTGAGGCTGGCACGGGTTGAGCCGCAGTTTTTCCCAGGGAAATTGAGCCACTCAAAGGTTTTTCGACTGGCTGCGGCTGACTGGATACATCTTGTGGTTGATTCATAAAACCTTACTGCTTTTACCCATGGTACACTACTAGAAGTCGATTAATTATACGTCTATGGCAGATTGTGCAAACCCACGCTACCTTGTTAATGATACCATC
>CAZVUJ010000065.1:0-5259 GCA_964630135.1 uncultured Pseudomonadales bacterium
ACTTAGAGAGTAATGAAATCTTGCCCTCAATTCGTAATGAATGTTTGCTTGCCCTGGAATTAGCCCTCTAAGCGATAACCATCTATGCCGAAACCTACCCCAACGATTGAAGAACTCACGGCCAAAACGGCACATTTTTTAGCATATCGGGCCCGCTCAAAGAAAGAAGTGGAGCGCTATTTGAAAAGAAAAACCAATCAGACAGAGAGCTCAGCGGTAATTGAAAAAACTATTGCTGATCTGGAGCAGTTTAATCTGGTGAATGACACCGTCTTCGCTCGACAAGTAGCAGAATCATATCTGCGATCGGGCAAAGGCCCAAAAATTATTGCCCTTAAGCTCAGAGAAAAAGGCGTGGAACGAGCAATTATTGCCCAAGTAATTGAAAACTTGGATGCAGCAATGATCCAAGAAGCCGCACGAGCGGCACTCACCAAAAAAATCAAAACCGTTCATGAACCGAATTCGTCAAAGAAGCGGCAACTACTGTTCAAATTCCTCTATTCCAGAGGTTTCGAAACCAAACTGGGATATGAGCTCATTGACGCAAAGGGGGGTCTGACAGTACAATAGGCCCTGCTTATAACGCAAGTGCATATATTATTTATAAACGTAAAGCCAATTGAAAAGCGAAGTAGACACCCTTGATTGTGCCTCATCACTAAGTATCTATGATGACTATTCTTGTTAGATTGAATGACACCCGTTCTCTTCTAAAAGACGCACGTGCTTAAGGCACGGTGATGGGGCATATCTTCTTGTAACCTTTACTTCGCGGCAAACATTGGCATATATAAGCGCATGAGTTTCTGACACATCTCAAGTGTTCAAGGTATAAACGTGTCGAAGCCAGAAAGGATACAATGTCATTATTTACCCGTTTGTCTCAAGTTTTTGTGGCCCCTGAACACAAGAAAAAGCAAGTTCCTCAACCCAAACCTGTTGAGCACACTAAACTCCCCAAGAAAAAACCAGTCCAATTTGAGTCCAGACCGGTTCAGCCAGCACAACCGCGCCTTGTTGACAATACCATGGAGCGGGAAGCCGCTACTAAGGCCAAAGAAATTATTCTTGAAGCCAAAGATGAAGCCTTGAGGATTCGGGAACTTGCCGAAAACAAAGCCCGGGAAATTCAAAGCCAATACAACAAATTGCAACAGGAAATGAACAACAAATCCCGTGATCTGGACCGTCAGGAAGCTACACTGAATGAGAAAGGCCGCTACCTTGAGCGACTAGAGCAATCGACTAAAACAGAAAGCGAACAAGTAGAGCAACTGAAGAAAAAATTGATCGAAAAACTGGAAGAGATTGGCTCGCTGACCCGCGATGAAGCCCGCAAGCAAATTTTGGAAGCCGTCGAAAAACGCTCCCAAAAAGAAATGGCCCGACTCATCAAGGAAGCCGAAGATAAGGCCAAAGATGAAGCCGAAGATAAGGCCCAGGATATTTTAGTGACCGCCATGCAACATGCCGCCACCGACTACGTGGCCGAATACACCGTTTCGACCGTGGAATTGCCTAGCGAAGACATTAAGGGCAGACTTATAGGCAAAGAAGGGCGCAACATCCGAGCTTTTGAAAAAGCCTCCGGAGTGGACCTGGATTTGGATGAATCTCCCGGGATTGTACGCTTGTCAAGTTTTGACTCCGTGCGCCGCGAAATTGCCAAACAAGCGCTCAAAAAATTGGTGAAAGACGGCCGCATTCAACCCACCCGGATTGAAGAATATTTAGACCGCGCCAAAAAAGATGTTGAGCGCATTATGTACGAGGAAGGCAAGAAATTATGTCATGCTGTGGGTGCCTATGCCGTGCCCCATGATTTGATCGCGTACTTAGGACGATTTAAGTTTAGAACATCGTATGGCCAAAACATGATTGCCCACACCCTGGAAGAAACCAAAATGGGCGTGGCTTTGGCTCACGAGCTTAAAGCTGATGCTGACACGGTCCGCCTGGGCTGTTTGTTTCATGACATCGGCAAAGTGGTGCCTGACGAAGAAGGCAGCCATGTGGAGCTCGGTGTGAAACTTTTGAAAAAATATCAAATGCCACAAGCTGTCATCGACTGTGTGGCGCAGCACCATGAGGATGAACCTTTTAGTAGCAATGAAGCGATCACCGTCTATATCGCCGATGCCATCTCTGGTGCCAGGCCGGGAGCGCGCATGGAAAACTATGAAGAATATATTAAACGCTTAGACACCATGGAAGAGATTGCCATGAGCTATGCGGGTGTGACTGAAGCTTATGCCATCCAAGCTGGTCGCGAGTTGCGCGTCATCGTGAATCATCGGGAGCTATCTGACGAGGCCACCGTAGTCACGGCAGAAAAAATCAGAGATCGCATTAAAAACGAAATGACCTATCCTGGCACCGTCACGGTTAATGTGATCCGGGAATTACGATCTCAGGCTGTTGCCAAATAGCACTACTCGAGAGTGTCTATGGCTTAATACTAACCTGAAGCCCGACTTTTGCCGGTCCTTCCGTGTTTTCCCTATTGACCCACCCTCCACAAGTTTATTAAAGTGGATATAACAGTCAATATTTTTGTAAAAAGGAAAGGACCTGCCATGACCCAGTCCGACTTAATAGGTGTGGTTGCTAAACGCTCACATCTCACCAAAAAAGCAGCTGATGAAGCCATTGATGTATTTTTGGATGAGATTATGAAAGCCCTCAAAAAAGGCGAAAAAGTGGTCTTATCAGGCTTTGGCACATTCTATCTAGCTCGAGTGGCCGACAAAGAAGTGGTTCCCTTTGGCATGGAAAACAAGCGCCAAACGGTGAAAGAACACCACGTGGTGAATTTCAAAGTGGGCAAACCCTTCAAAAAAGTGGTGTGGTAAAGTCCTCTCAAAACAGGGCTCCACGTGCTTTTTTAGTAACCCAAATTCCGAAATGAACTAGGAAGGATGTCATTCTCGAGGAGGCATCCGCCAACCGGCGGAGTGCCTGCATCGGGAATCCAGGGTTTAGTAGCAATAATACCGAATCCCCACTTAAAGCGAGGATGACAAAAAAACACCTTATTGCCAGATATGAATTTCATCATTGGCACTACACAGGGTTTTTGTTGCCAAAAATTGCCCCGGAAGTCCAGGCTGCAAAAACGCACTCGTTCGACTAAAATATGCCCTATGAAAGCAGTGCGAGTCTACCGCGCAATTTTCGCCACCCATTGGCAGGCAGCCCTAGAATACCGGGCTGAATTGTTCTTGTGGGCTTTGTTTCATGCGATTCCGCTGGTATCCATGCTCTTGCTTTGGTCGAGTGTCTATCGCACTAACCAACAACTGTCCGGATACACGCTCCCCGCTTTGAGCACGTATTATATCGTTGGCTTTATTATCGGCAGATTTGTGGTGACCAATATCGAGCTGGATTATATGGATGAAGTGCGTAGCGGCACTATTTCGAAATATTTTTTGAAACCCATCTCGCTCAAAGTCTATATGACACTGCAGGAATTAAGCTGGCGGATATTAAACTTTTTTCTGATCGCCATGCCCCTTACCGGCTTGTTGTTGTTGCTTATCCCCTCGCTTATTTCTCTACCGACTCTCACCACACTTATCACTATGAGCTTGCTCTTAGCACTTTCCTTTGTCATTAACATTCTCATAAGTCTGCTTATCACGGGCATTTCTTTTTTTATTGACCAAGGCAGAACGCTCACCCATCTCAAATGGATGCTTGAGGGTATTTGCAATGGCTCGCTACTGCCCCTCACTTTGTACCCTGATTTTTTAGAAAAAATAGCCAGAGTTCTACCGTTTCAACTACAATTTTCCGCTCCCTTAGAACTATATTTGCACCGGATTTCTCCTTCCGACACCCTCAAGCTTTTTGCACTGGCTCTCTTTTGGGTCGTCTCACTGACCATCGTGGTGCATCTCGTGTGGCACAGAGCCCAAAAACATTTTACCGCCGTGGGGAATTAAGGGGGGTATGACACGTTATCTGAGATTACTAGCCAAATTTTTCGCCTATACCGTCCAACAGGCCATGATCTACCGGGTTGATTTTTTCGTGTGGTCACTGGTAGCCATTGGTTGGTTTATCTTCAATATCGCTTTTTTTGAATTACTGTTTGCTCAAGTGACAACACTTGGAGGCTGGAGCAAAGGCCAGGTTTTTATGCTGCAAGGGTTTTATTTTTTGCTGGAGGCTATGATCTGGGGAGTCTTTTACGCCAACTTCGTAGATTTTCCCCAACGAGTCAATCGCGGGCAAATAGATTACGAGCTCACCAAACCCGTAAACGCCCGTTTTTTGTTTTCGTTCAAGCAGTTTAATCTTGATAACTCATTGAACGTGATCTTGGGAATCAGCACCATCGTCTATGGGCTGAGCTTGCATGGTTACATACCCCGCCTCGCCGAAATTGCGTTCAGTTGCTTGCTGTTTGCCATCTCTCTCGTCTATGTCTATGCTGGCTACTTTGCCCTGACCTGTTTATGCTTTTGGTTTGAGCGCTTGAATAACATTATTTTCATTTTTCCGCAGATTCGGCAATTCACCAAGATCCCCCTTTCCGGGTATACAGGCACAGCCAAAGTGGTGCTCTCCTATGTGGTCCCGGCGGCACTCATCGCTACACTCCCGGCACAAGCACTTATGGGTGTATTTCAACTGCGCTATATTGTCGTTTTGGCTGGGTTTGCCCTTGTCACCCTAGCTTTTTCCCGTTTTGTTTTCTCCCAAGGATTGAAGCGCTATGCATCAGCCAGTTCGTAAAGCAAAAGGCTATCGAATCTCTAACGCGCAAGAGTAAGATAAACATATGAGTATCTTGTGTAAAACGTATATCGGTATAGCTCTCTTTTTGCTGGTAGCAACCCTTCCTATTTCTGCTCAAGCAACTGAATATATTCAGTCATTTGAGGCAAATATCACCCTAAACCAGGACACCTCAATCTCAGTTGAAGAAAAAATCAACTATGTGACCGATCAAGCAAAGCATGGCATCTACCGTTATATTCCCTTCCTGGTAAGAAATGATAAACAACTCAAACTCACCCGTATCTCCGACGTATCAATTACCGATGCGCAAGGCATAAGGCAACCATTTACCAAGGAATATACGAGCGAATTTATCACCTTTAAAATCGGTGATCCCGAAGCCACATTTACGGGAGAGAAAACATATGTGATTAGGTATCGTGTGTCTCAAGCATTGGATAGATACCCAGAGCACGCCGAACTCTATTGGGACATTACCGGAGAGGGCTGGCAATTCCCAATCAAAAA
>CAZVUJ010000066.1:0-5245 GCA_964630135.1 uncultured Pseudomonadales bacterium
TATTGGTTTCTGCTACGCCCTGGCTTATGACTAACTTAGTCGTTTGGAGGGGTGCAAATTTCTCCAGGGTTTGTAGCAGCGAAGTGTGGGCATGAATCGGGCGGCTATTAATTTGCCCATAGGAATACATCAAGCCATAGGAAAACATAACGGTAAACAGCGTAAGCAGCAGGCGGGTAGACAAACGAGTCGGAAGCGCTGCGAGCTTTAAGGCTGCTGCAGTCAACAGCACCGGTAGCACAAGCAAACTTCGATGGAGGCGGAAGTCGGTTTGGTAATAATGGTAGCCTTTGGCGGCAAGCGAAACCAAGATGACTGCGCTGGCCCAACAACCTAACAAAACTAGCTGTCGACCAAACTGGCCGCTGAGCATGCACAGCATTAGCAACAGCAATAAGCCGGTCAAAAAGGGTGAAGCGAAGGGTCGGCCTTTATTTGCAAACACCAGGTGTTCTAGCGATTCTTTAATATCAACCAGAATTTGAGTGTACGACCGTGTGCCGCCATTGCCCAGGTGGAGGTCGTGTCTGTAGGCTAGAGATACAGCCACTGAACCGATGAGCAGCACGACAATCCAGACCATAGCCAGTCGGTGAGAAGCATGGCCTACACCTCTATAGACTGCTGCGACGAGTATAAGCGGAATTAAGGCTAAACTAGGGGTGTAGCTGTGGATTGCCAGAATACCAATGAGAGCGGCAGTGCCACTATATTCAGTGCTTTTCAGGGCAAATACTCGAACGGCACAAGCTGAGAGCAACAGAGCAAAGCTTAAGGGAAAGATGCTTTGCTCAAAATAAAACAAAAACTCGGTGAAATAATAAAAATGATAGAAACTAGCTAACAACGTGGCTGTCATAAGGTCTCCCCGGCGATTCACCCCGAATGCTTGAAAAACTGCTGTTGCCAGCCAAATGGCTCCCATGAGTAGGTAGAAACTACCTCCCAGGGCCAATGCTCGCAGCGAGCGACCCAGCCAGAGAGAAGCGAATACTTGGGGTGCATACTGCCGAGCTGGATAGCCAAATAAACACGTTTGATGGAAGCCCAGGTCGGGCATCTGCATGACATGATCAAGAGCGCATCCCACTTCTTGCGTGGTTTCACCCGATAAGCTCTTATAACTACCTGACCAGTAGACAACAAGCCCGATTAAACTCAAGATAACCATCAACGTTGCCGGTGATTTGCTCTGCCAGCTCATTTTGATGAGCTGTCCTGCTTGCATCACGCTTGACCCAAGCAAAGCTATAAGGAGGATAACCCACAAGGCCATACCCATAAGTCCCAGCCGGGGCCACACTAACGTGAGGGCATCGACAAGCACGATGAAGCTGCCCACGAGCAAGAGGCCGGTTAGCTTAGTGAGGGAAAGGTTCATTGTCCGTTTCATAGTGACTGCCAACCAACAGCATAGCAAGCTTTACCTAAGCTCATCCATGGGTCTTTTTTTAGCTTAAGCAACCTTTAAGTAAGTGGGGTTAGTATGCAGACAATGAAAGGAGGTGATACACCTATGAACAAGAAACAACTTATTGCTACCACGGCAGCGATACTCGTAACCGGTAGTCTGCTGGGTGCCCGTTTAACCTTTGCCCAAGAGTCGGGTAACCCCATGTCAACACTGGTGGCCAAGATTGCCCAAAAATTTGATGTGGATCAAGCGGAAGTGCAGTCGGTGTTTGATGAGTTTCAGACTGAACGGGAACAAGCTCGTCAAGCTGAAACAGAAGCTAAGCTGACTCAAGCGGTGACTGATGGCACAATCACTGAAAGCCAGAAACAGGCTATCCTGAGTAAGATCGAAGAAATGCATGTCAATCGGCCTGATCCTTCAACTGCAACACAGCTAACTGATGCCGAGCGTCAAGCAGAAAGGGAAGCCAGAAAAACTGAAATGGACACCTGGCTTAAAGAGAATGGTTTAACCATGGAAACCTTTCATAAGGTTACGGACATGGGCAGAGGAAAAGGTATGGGTGGACCTGGGCATGGTATGCGCCCCATGACTGAGCAAGAGCCAAGTGAGTTACCAACAGAGTAACTGCTCGCTCTCCTCATCTCAAATAAGCTCCCTTGAATCAAGGTGAGCTTATTTGGTGTGGACCGAGTGTTGTCTGGAAGTTACTGGCCTAGTCTGCTAAAATACATCCTCCTGCCAAAGTTATGGTGCAATAAACCTGTGGCAAGTGCGCGGGTTTTTTTTATGGATATACCTATGAGTCAACAAAACATTCGTAACATTGCTGTTATTGCTCACGTTGACCATGGCAAGACAACGCTGGTGGATGCGCTGCTTAAGCAAACCCATACCTTTCGGGATAACCAGGAGGAAATGGGGCAAGAGCGGATTCTTGACAGCAATGATTTGGAGCGCGAGCGCGGCATCACTATTCTGGCTAAAATTTGTGCCATTGACTATCAGGGCACGCGTATCAATATTATCGACACGCCAGGTCACGTTGATTTTTCGGGCGAAGTGGAGCGAACCTTAGGCATGGCCGATGGGGCGCTTCTTATTGTTGACGCCCAAGAGGGCCCGATGCCTCAGACGCGGTTTGTGCTGAAAAAAGCTCTAGAACTCAATTTAAAACTGATTGTGGTGATCAATAAAATCGATAAGCAATATGCCCGGGTGCGCGAAATTGAACATAAATTAAGTGATCTTTTTTTAGAACTCGCCACTCACGACGATCACTTAGAATTTATTTCTTTATATGCGGTTGGCCGTGCCGGCACGGTGTTTGAAGATTTGCCAGAGAACGCCGATCAATCGGGTTCAGTTGAGCCATTACTCAAAGCGATTATCGAAACTATTCCTGCGCCCCAAGCAGAGCACGAAAAACCCTTCAAAATGCTTATCTCCGCACTCGACTACGATAATCATGTAGGCCGGATTGTGATTGGCAAAATTGTCCAAGGTAGTGTGTCCTCGGGCCAGCGGGTGGTGATCTTGGGTGCGTCCACTCCCAACGCGAATGTAGAATCGGTGATGGTGGCTCATGGCTTGGAGAGAGTTAAGGTGGAGTCGGCTACGGCAGGCGATATTGTGGCCATAACCGGTTTAGGCAAGGCTACGATTGGCTCGACCATAACCGACCCATCTGACTTAGAAATATTACCAACCTTGGCGGTTACCCCACCGACCTTAGCCATGACCTTGGGGCCCAATACCTCACCCTTTGCCGGAAAAGAAGGCCAGTTCACCACCAGCCGCCAATTAGGGGAGCGCTTGACCCGAGAATTGGAAAACAATGTCAGTTTGCGGGTTGAACCTCTCGACAATGGCCAATTCCGTTTGGCAGGCAGGGGAGAGCTCCATTTATCGATTCTTTTGGAAACCATGCGGCGGGAAGGCTATGAAATGGAAGTGGGCAAACCAGAAGTGGTCACCAAACGTATTGATGGCGTTGAGCAAGAGCCGGTTGAGGAACTCACTATCGTGGTGGATAACGAATATGTCGGGGCAATCAGCCAAGAACTGGGCAAGCGCCAAGCCCAATTGCTGTCGATGGAGCCCATGAACGAAAAAGAAGTCATGTTCAATTATCGCTTACCCACCCGCTCGATGCTGGGTTTGCGCTCGTATCTTATGACCCAAACCAAGGGCACCCTGCTGTTTTCGTCGCAGTTTTCCGGCTTTGAGCCGCTGGGCCAGCCCTTGCCCAAAATGCGCAAAGGGGCGCTTATTGCAGCCGTCACCGGCAAAGCCGTGGAATATGGGCTGCGCACGCTCAAAGGCAGGGGCTTATCCTTTGTGCAACCGGGAGTGCAGGTCTATGAAGGTATGATTGTCGGGCAAAATGCGCGCGACGACGATATTGCTGTGAATGTGTGTAAAGAAAAAAACTTGACCAATCACCGCAGCAAATCGCACCAAGGCATCACTCAACTGGCGCCTGATGTGGATATGAGTTTAGAGCAGTCAATCGATTTCTTGGAGCGGGATGAATTGCTTGAGATCACCCCCGTATCTTTGCGTCTGCGCAAAAAATATTTGTCCGACCTCGATCGCCGCCGCGCCGAGCGAAGTATGTAATTCTGTAGAGGGAGCAGGTTTTGCAACCTGCTCCTCAAATTCACACGGAAATCTACCCTTGGAAGGAGCAAGATTTTTATCTTGCTCCTTAAAGTTCATTAAGCCAATTCAACTTTTATTGGACTATCCGGATTAGCCGACGACCAATACCAATGTTCAGGGAGAGCGACGTAGTATTTTTTAACGGGGTTCATGTGAATGTAGTTCATTTTTTGGTTGAGAAAAGATGTGGTTTCGATAACTTCAGGTTGGTTGGTCGTGTGCCAAAACCGATACTGTCCAGTTGAGAAAAAGAGGCGTAATATCCGTGGCTCAGTTTGTTGAATATTTAGCCTTAGGGCTTTGGTGGTAAACCGCTTAAAATCTCTGATACAGGCTATCAAATCAGGTGCTTGAGCTAGGAGATGAATATGATTGAGCATGAGCACATAGCTAAACACTTGCAGATTCCTGGTAGCTTGCAAATATTTGATAGAGTCTGCCACGATATCCCATCGTCCAAATCGATCAAACAAATAATACCAATTCCATACTGTTAACGTCACGAAATGAGGCAACTCTTTATTATCATTTCTTATCCGCATCGAGGGCATGCTTTATTATCACATGAACTTAAGGAGCAGGTTGCAAAACCTGCTCCTTCTAATTAATCCAGGCAGTAGATGGGGTCTTCAAAGACGAATCGGTCAGTTTCAGCCTTGTTTAAGGGTAGCGGAGCGGGTGGACACTCCGATGGTTTTGGGTGCTGGGAGGGATCAGGCATCACTGTTACTTCAGGTTTAGGCTGTGGTGTGGGCCGAGTTTCTGTCGGTGAGGGTAGTATTTTTATGGGATTTATTGAAATTGTTGGCTTGGGGGTGGGAGTAAGGCAATTGTCACTGGTGCAGCGATCAAGGGTCTTGGTGAATTCCGTTGGTATCAGCTTTATTGTTTGACCAGTGTGTTGTTTTCGCTGCTCGGGATTAACTGTATCGGAAATTTTTTCTGCTGGGGTGGGTAAAACGCGAGGGGTAGGGCTAGTGGTGGATTTCTTTTGGGATTTTACACGCAAGTTTGGTGAAGGAGAGGCACTGAGCTTACTTTCACTTATCGGAAGGCTAGCTCTAGGTGAAACGTCATAAGGGGATTGTATATAGGCAACCACACGAGAAGAGATTAACGCTAATGCCAGTAAAGACCACATACAAACCTCGTACTTTCTGGCAG